>JAKLEE010000014.1 GCA_022703215.1 Spirochaetota bacterium
GTCGACGTGGAAGCGCGGAACGCGACCCTTCGCGGCCCGCTTGACGGCCGCGGCTATCTCCCGGACGGGCTGAACGGCTCCGGTCTCGTTGTTGACCGCCATGCAGGCGACCAGGGCCGTATCCGGAGCGATCGCGTCGGCGACGCTCTCGGGCCTGATCCGTCCGTCCTGGTCGGGGCGGACTTCGCGCAGGTTCCACCCGAGACGCTCGAGCACGCGGGCCTGTCCGTGCACGGCCGAATGCTCGATCGATGAGAGGACTATGGAACCCGGAGTCTTCCTCGCGAGGAGGGCCAGGAGGGGAATCGCGTCCGCCTCGGAGCCGCCCGACACGAAATGGAGACCTTTGGCGGGAAGACCGATCGCGCGGGCCAGCCGCGACCTCGCTGCCTCGAGCGCCGCGCGGGCGGCGGCGCCCGGCGCGTGGCGGCTCGAAGGGTTGCCGGGAAAATCGAGCGCGACGCGGCGCTGTTCGTCGAGCGCTTCGGGGTCGGGCGGCGCGGTGGCCGCCCAGTCGAGATAGGTCATCCGAAGCGGCGGTCGGGAATGCCCGCCGGAACTCCGCCGGATGCCGCGAAATCGGGCCTCAGGTAGAGGGCGCAGAAGCAATGGCCGAATTCGTCGACGTCGGCCTGCGCGTAGGCGCAGGGGCAGATGACCGCGGCGTCGGCCTCGCGCGAGCCTTCGGTGTCGCGGCAGGGGCAGAGAAAATAGCCGTAGCGGTTCCAGTTGACGGTGAGCCCATCGACAAGGCTTGCGGTGAACTCCCGGTCGGGATTGGCGGTCCAGCCCTGTTTGGCGGCGACCGCCTCGACGAAGGCGGCGGTATCGACGGCGGTTTTTTCCTTCATGTCAGGCCTGCTCGCCGAATACGCGCTTCCAGTCGGGCTCGATGAAACCGACCAGCGCTTCCTTGCCGTCGACCACTGCGAAGGGAAAGGCCACGTCCATCTTCCAGCGTTCCTTGAGCAGCTTCTTGGCTTCGGCCTTGGTCTCGAAGGGAATCTTGTCCATGTAGAGGTAGCGGTACCGGAAGCCCCGCCCCTCCAGGAAGGCCATGGCGCGCTTGCAGAAGCCGCAGGTCGAGAGCGCGTAGACGATGACGTCACGGGAACGGTCCGGACCGTCGACGGTGAGGTATTCGAGCGTATCGAGCATGGTCGTTCCTCCTCGCGGAGCCAGTATAGCGGAGGCATACGACGATGTGAAGCGACGGGAGGCGCCGGCGCCCGCCGCCGCGCAAGCGGGGCGCCGCTTGATGCTCCAGCCCTTTTGCGGCTAGATTGCTTTCATGACCGATCCCGCGCTCATCCGCAACTTCTGCATAATTGCCCATATCGACCATGGCAAGAGCACCTTGGCAGACCGCTTCATCGAGAAGGCGCGCCTCGTCGATGACCGCAAGCTCCAGACCCAGATGTTGGACAACATGGACATCGAGCGCGAGCGCGGCATCACCATCAAGAGCCAGGCGGTTACGCTGCCCTACGTCGCGAAGGACGGAAAGGCCTACACCCTGAATCTGGTCGACACGCCCGGCCACGTCGACTTCTCGTACGAGGTGTCGCGTGCCATCAGCTCCTGCGAGGGCGCCATCCTGCTGGTCGACGCCACGCAGGGCGTCGAGGCCCAGACCCTCTCCAACATGTACATGGCGCTCGAGCACGACCTCGAGATCCTGCCCGTCATCAACAAGATCGACATGCCCGCCGCGGACATCCCCGAGGCCAGGCGGCAGATCTCACACGACCTCGGGCTCGATGGCGACGAGGCCCTCGAGGTGTCGGGAAAGATGGGGCTCGGCATCGACGAGCTTTTCGAGGCCATCGTGGGGCGGGTGCCGGCGCCGAAGGGAAAGTCGGCCGATCCCCTGCGCGCCCTGATCTTCGACTCGCACTACGATCCCTACCGCGGCGTCGTGGTCCACCTGCGCGTCATGGAAGGCACCATGAAGGCGGGCGACCGGATACGCCTCATGTCCTCGGGCGCGGAGTACCAAGTCGAGGAGCTCGGGCTCTTCAAGATGGGACAGCGCGAGGCCGCGGACTTGTCCGCGGGAGAGGTCGGCTACCTGATCGCGGCCATCAAGACGGTTTCGGACGTCCGCGTCGGCGACACGGTCACCTCCGCCGAGCGGCCCGCCACGCAGGCGCTGCCGGGTTTCCGCGAGGTCAAGCCGGTGGTGTTCTCATCGGTATACCCGATCGACGCCTCGGAATACGAGGAGCTGAAGGTCGCCATCGAGAAGCTCAAGCTGAACGATGCGAGCCTCGTATACGAGAAGGACAGCTCGGTGGCTCTCGGCCACGGCTTCCGCTGCGGCTTCCTCGGGCTCCTTCACCTCGAGGTTTTCCAGGAGCGTCTCGAGCGCGAGTACGACCAGGCCATCATCATGACCGCGCCCAGCGTCGGCTACCGCGTCACCATGAAGAAGGGCGAGGTGTCGATCATCGAAAGCCCCGCCGACTACCCGGACCCGGGACTCATCGAGGCCGCCGAAGAACCCTACATCAAGGCGCAGATCATCACGCCGGTGACCTACATCGGCAACCTGATAACGCTCTGCGTCGGAAAGCGCGGCGTCCAGACGAGCTTCGTCCACCTCGACGAGAAGCGGGTCGAGCTCGTCTTCGAGATGCCGCTCGCGGAGGTGCTCTTCGACTTCTACGACAAGCTCAAGTCCACGAGCCGCGGCTACGCCAGCTTCGACTACGAGGTGATCGGCTACCGGCCCACCGAGCTCGCCAAGCTCGACATCCTGATCAACTCGAAACCCGTCGACGCGCTCGCGCAGCTCATCTACAAGCCGGGCGCGTACGAGCGCGCCCGCAAGGTCTGCGAGCGCCTTCGCGACTCGATCGATCGCCAGCAGTTCAAGATCGCCATCCAGGGCGCCATCGGCGGCTCGGTCATCGCGCGCGAGACGGTGAACCCGGTGCGCAAGGACGTGCTGGCCAAATGCTACGGCGGCGACATCTCGCGCAAGCGCAAGCTTCTCGAGAAGCAGAAGGAAGGCAAGAAGCGCATGCGCATGGTCGGCGACGTGGAACTCTCTCAGGACACCTTCCTGGCCGTGCTTCGCGAAAGCGAGGACGACGGCGATCGCGATCGGCGCTGAGCTGCCCGTGCCTCGTCAGCGGGCGTCCCGCAGGAAGCCGAGGGCGCGCCCGATGCGGTCCTCCCAGTAGAAAGTCTCGACGAGCAGGCGGTTCCTGAAATCCTGCGGCAAGTCGCGGACGCGCTCCGGATCGGCGAAATGCGCCCAATATCCGTCGCACGAGCCGACTGCCGCCTCGAGGCCGGGCCGTCCGTCCCTCAGCGAGGAGCGCAGGTCGAGGACGAGCCTGAGCTCGCCTTCCAGGAAGGCCCCGGCGCTGCGACGGGACGAGTCCGGGTCGAAGACGCCGCGGTCCTCGAAGGCTTCGGCCGATTCAGAGCGGCCGAAGGCCTCGAGGAGTTCGTCCGCGGCGCGGAAATCCGCCCGGGTGAGGCCGAGTTCGAGTCCGCCGCCCCGCAGGTCCAGTACGCGGCCCGAGACCGGAGCGAGCTCTCGCTGGAGCGTCGAAGCGTAGGCGGCGAGCAGCGGATCGGATAGCTCTCCGTTCCGGGTGGCGGGGCGGGACCTGCCGCCGTAGGCGATCGACCATTGGACGGGTTTGCATCGGATGCGGGACTGCCGGTCTTCCTCGGTCCGGAGCGCCGGCGCTCCGGCCGCGTGCGTGCGCCCGGGTCCGAAGGAGAAATCGAGCCCCGTGAGGATGAGGGGAACCGGGCCGAGCTTCATGGCGAGGCTCGCCGCGAGCACTCCGACCGAACCGAGCGGAGGAAGGCGGGCGGCGATGAACGGCAGTTCTTCCGCACGGTCCAGGAGTGAGAGTTCTTCCCAGCGGGTGAGTACGGCGTGCACGGGCCCGCCGACATGGCGGGAGCCTGCGGGGTGGGACGACAGGTCGCCGAAGAGCCTGATCGCGTTGCCGGAGCTGCCGGCGAAATCGCGAAGGTTGTGCGCCTGGCCTTCGAGGACCACCACCGCGTCCGGCTCGATACCGCGCGAGCGCAGGCAGGGCAGGGCCGTGTCGACCGCCAGGACGGCGATACGCTGCCGTCGCGCGAGTATCCACGGCGCGGAGCGGTCGAGGCTCGGACCGGCGCCCGCGACGAGGATGGGGCGAGTGGCCGCCGGAAGGGGCCGGAGGCGGCCGTAAGGGAGCCTTCCCAGGTTGTCGAGCAGGTTCCGCGTCCAGAGACGGCCCATGCGCGCCATGGTGGCCCGGTTGCGCCACCAGGTCTGGAAATCGGCGTCGAGCGCGGACATCACGGCGTCGTAGGCGGGCGCGGCTAGGCTGCGTCCGCGTGAAAGGACGAGCTCCGCGGCTTTCCTGAAGCGGCCGAGACCCCGCGCGGCAAGCACGGCGGCTTCCGGCGTCGCGGAGACGAAGCGGACACGGGGATGGGACAGCAGCTCGCACGGGATGCGCTCCCGCGCCAGCGCCTCGAGCTCGCTTTCGGCTTCGACGAGGAGTATGGCCGAGCCCGCTCCCAAACGACCGAGGAGTTCGGGAAGACCATAGCCGAGGAGGGGAGAGGGAAGGACGAATAGGGTATCGGCGGGAAGCGGCGCTTCGAGTGCGATGCGGCGGGGGACGGCGTCGGGATCGCGGGGCGCGTAGAGATAGCCGCCCCGCCATTTCACCGAGGGAGTCCGGCCGCCGTCCGTCAGGACGGGGCCGGAACCGTCGGGCCTCACCTCACGAGCCGGACTCGCCGAGGAAGACGCGGAAGAACACCTCGTCGAAGTCGTTCTTGAAGCGAACGTCGTCGAGCAGAAGCTCCGCGACCGAGTTCTGCTCCAGGTTGCCCGCGTAATACGGCAGGTAGTAGTCGAGGATTGAGAGGCTGTCAGCGTCGGCGTCGCTCGAGTCGGTAACGCGGAAGACCACCGCGTGGCTGTCGAGGACGAAGGCCCGGGAGATCGTGCCCGGCTCCTGGGAGAAAACCGCCTTCATGAAGTCGCGGTCGGCGTCGGCGCCGGCGAGCTCGGGAGAGCCGTAGGTGTCGATCCCCCCGATCAAGGGGAAGCCGGAGGAGGAGAAGCCGGAGGACAGGTTGAGCGGGAAGGGCTCGGCGCCCTTGAAGGACAGGCCGTACTCGGCCGTGGCGGCGGCGGCATCCTCGGTCGCGGCAACCGCGAAGGCGCCGGCCCGCGCGGCGGCCCAGTCCTCGATCACGCCCTTCTCCCAGGCTTTCATGTAGGAGCCAACCGCGTCGAGGGTGGCGGGATCCGAGAGATCGGCAGAGGCGGCGGCCTCGTCGACGCGGTAGATGATCCAGGAGTCCTGGTTGGATTCGAGCACCGGGGACAGGCCGTCCTTGGGAAGGGCGAACACGGCCTCCGCGTTCGCCTCGTCGGCGAAATCGGAGCGCAGCTCATGGAAGGCCTTGACGCCCACCTTGCCGCCAGCGGCTGCGTACTGGTCCGTCGACGAGGTCCGGGCGGCCTCGTCGAACGAGATCTTGCCGTCGGCGATCCGGGCGCGGAGCGCTTCGGCGTCCTTCTCCGAGCTTTGGACCGTTATGCGGGAAACGGAGACGGTGCGGAAGAGCGCCGAGTTCCGTCCGGCCCAGGCGGCGCGCTCGGAGGCCGGGTAGGCGTCGAGCGGGACGGCGGCGTATTCGATCGCGCGGCGCGGGGTGGCGGCCAGCTTGACGTGGGCGAGCTCCTCGGGACTGCTCTCGAGTCCGAGCGCGTCGGAGAGGTAGCGCTCGATGAGCAGGTCCTCGCGGAGGTTCTCGAGCATGCGGTTCTTGTCGAACTTGCTGACCTTGTCGAAGCGCTCCCGCGAGAAACGTCCGTCGACCTGGAAGCTCGGGTCGGCGATCAGCTTCGCGTTGACCGCGTCATCGCTCACAAGGACGCCGGCGCGCTCGGCCGCGTCCACGAGGGCGAAGCGGTAGGCGGTCCGCTGGAAAGCGGTCATCCACACTTCGTAGATGTAGTTGATGGACCCGGCCTCGTCCTGCGAGACTGATTCCTGCTTTTCGGCATTGACCGCCTGCACCTGGCGGGCGAAGTAGCTGCCGCTCTCGTAGGCGATGGGCTTGCCGGCGTAGGAACCGAACACGAGGCGCTGCCCGGACCCGGCGTCGGTGCCGGAGAAGGAGGGTACCACCACGAAGGCGATGACGGTGATCACCAGGATGACGATGGTGCCATAGTAGACGAGCGGGTTCGGGTGCCGTGCGGGCGCCGCGGTTTCGGCGGCTCGGTTCTTGGTTTTCAGGGATGCCATAGGTTCCTTCCCGTATTGGTGCGCGAGGCCGTCGCGGAGCCCCGTGGCGCGTGGCCGTTCGGGGAATTGGCGGACGACCACGACAGGGCAGCAGAATCTGCCCCGGGCGCGGGTTCCGCACGATAACACGCGCCGTGGAGACGCGTCAATCGAGATCGGCCGGAGCCGGACCCGTCAGGCCGGAAGGGTGGTGCCGTGGAAGGAGAGGCCGTTCTTGGTCGAATGCTTGACGCGGTACATGGCGGCGTCGGCGTGGTTCAGTATTTCCTCGATGGTGTCGCCGTCGTCGGGGAAGACGGCTGCGCCCATGGAGACGCTGACGCCCGAAGCCTGCGGCAGGAAATCGAAGGGACGGCAGCATTCCTCCACGATCTTCGAGGCGACCCGTTCGATGTCGCTCCGGGTGCGGGGACCGTGGATGACCGCCACGAATTCGTCGCCGCCGACGCGCGCCACGGTGTCGCTGGCCCGAAGCGCGCTCCGGAGCCGCTCCGACACCTCGATCAGGGCCCGGTCGCCCTGGATGTGGCCGTAGCGGTCGTTGATCGGCTTGAAGTCGTCCAGGTCGACGAAGATGACCGCCACTTTCCGCGCGTCGCGGCGGGCGGAGTCGAAGCCCTGCCTGAGCAGCTCGAAAAGCAGCCGGCGGTTCGGGAGCCCCGTGAGGGAGTCGTGGTTGGCCAGGTGCGTGATCTGGTCGGAGGCGCGCTCGAGCGCGAGCTTCTCGCTCGTGACCACGCGGTTGAGCTCCTCGAGGCGGTCGTGGATGAGGCTGTTCTCGACCGCGATGGCGACGAAGGGGGCCAGGGCCTCGAGCAGGCGGACCTGTCCCTCGCTGTAGGCGTCCGGAGGACCCGCCTGGACGGTGAAGACGCCGATCATCCTGTCTTCGACGGCGAGCGGCATGATGACCACCGAGCGTTTGCGTTTTCCCTGGCTGGTAGGCTTGAGCTCGAGGTACCTGCGCCAGTCTCGGTTGACGTCGTGGATAACGACGGGCTGGCTATTGCGGAAGGCCCACGCCGCCAGGGATGATTTCGAGTCCAGATGGATGCGCCAGCCGCCGCGCTCCTTCCCGTCGTCGAAGTAGTAGGCGTATTCGAGGCAGTCCTCCTCGCTTTCGCGCACGGCTATGCCGAGCACCTCGGTCGAGAGGAGGGGCGCCAGGGACTCGTGCAGGATGCCGACCACCTTGTGCAGCTCGAGGCTCGCCGTGATGCGGCGGCCGATCTCCGCGATGGTCAGGATCTCGCGGTTGGCGCGCTCGAGCTGTTCGGTCTTCTCCTTGAGCTCGGTGTTGCGGAGGCGGAAGATCTCGGCCTCGCGCTGGCTCCGCTCGACCTCGTAGCGGATCTGCACGCTCTTGATTTTCCGGGTGGTGTCCTCGTCGAGTATCTGCCGCTCGTAGCGCGAAAAACGCCGGTAGTGGGACAGAGCCGCCCCGAAGTCTCCGGAACGTTCCTCGGCCTCCGCAAGGAGCGAGTAGCCCCGGTGCAGAAGGGCGACGGCGCCTATCTCGTCCGCGATCGCGGTCCCCCGTTCGAGGCACTCGAGCGCCTCGGCGGAGCGCGCGCCGTCCTCGCCGAGCAGGGCCCCGAGCTCGAAGAGCGCGTCGACGGTCTGCTTGCGGGCCCTTGCTCCCTCGGAGAGTCCGAGGGCCTTGCGGAAGCGGCGCTCCGCGGTCTCGCGATCGCCCTCCGCTCGCTCGGCCCTGCCGAGTATGGTCTCGCAGCTCGCTGCGAGCAGGAGTTCCTGGCAGCGCTCCGCGATGTCGAGCGCCTTGACGGCGAATTCGCGGGCGAGGGGAAAATTCTCGAGCCGCACGAAGGCGGCGCCTACGTTCATGAGCACGTTGGCGATGAGCTCGCCTTCCTGCTCCTCGGGCAGGAGGTCGTAGGCCCTGAGGAAGTAGTCGAGGGCTTCCTTGGCGTTGCCCAGGGCCAGGCACACCTCGCCGATGTTGTTGAGGGTCGCCGCCTCCCGGCCGTGCAGGCCGGCGTTCCGGGCGGCGTCGAGGCTGTGCGAGAAGTAGTCGAGCGCGCGATCGAAGCGGCCCGTGTCGTAGTAGAGGGCTCCGAGCAGGTTGAGGCTTTTCGCGCGGTCCTCGGGGCCGCCCGAGCGCGCGTAGATGCCGTCGGCGAGCTCGGCCGCCTCGAGGCCGCCGTGCGGGTCTCCCAGGTAGCTGCGGCACCAGCCGATGTTGAGCCAGGCGGAGGCGAGGCCTTCCTCGAAGCCAATAACAGCGGCTTGTTCCCGTGCCCGCTCGGCCAGCTCGAGCGCGGCGGCCGGATCGACCAGCATGAGATCCCAGGCTTCCGCATTGAGCGACTCGACCGCGGCCCGCGCCGGGGCCGGAGCCGGAGCGGTCCGCCTCGGGCGGCGCAAGGAACCGCCGACGGCGGGGTTCACGGGAGCTCTCCCCGGCGGACGCGGTCTTCGAGCGTGGCGTCGAGAGGGGTCCAGGTTCCCCCGAGCGCGATCTCGGCGGGGCCGAACTCCGCCTTGTAGTCCATCGTGTCAGAGCCGGGCACCCAGAAGCCGAGGTAGTACCAGCGTTTGCCCATGCTCCTGCACAATCCGATCTCCGCGGCCACCGACCAGGTTCCGACGCTCCGCTTCGCCTCGGCGGGGTCCCAGGCGAAATAGACCGAAGAGAGGCCGTCCGGGAGGACGTCGATGTAGCCCGTTGCGACGAGCCGCCCCGGCTCGCCGCGCTCGGGCGGCAGGCGATAGTCCACGGCCAGCGCGCCCTGGAGCGGATTCTGGATGAGGAAGGCGGAATAGGAGATGCGTTCGATAATGAGATCGCCCGAGGAGTCCGCGGCGAAGCGCGCGCGGCGGTAGGCTTCATAGAGCCTGAAGCGCGCCTCCGTGAAGTCGAGGGGCAGCGCCTCGACGACGAGGTCGGCGTTCCGTCGCGCGGCACGCCGCTGGGCGCCCGTGGGTTCGTAGCGCCCGGCATCCACCCGGATCGGGATGCAACGGGAACAGGCCCCGCAGCTTGGCCGATAGAAGGAAAAGCCCGAACGGCGCCAGCCTTGGGGGAGCATGTCCTCGTAGTCGGCAGCGGAGAAGCTCGAAGCCCGCAAGTCGTAGACGCTCATGTACGGAGCGTCCGGAAGGTAGGGGCATGGCCCGGTCCGCCTCGGCGCCCGGCTCATCGTCATCGTCTGATCCTCAGAAGTCGATATTTTCTGTTTTTGGCCTGTTGTCCGGATCGTGCTCGTCGAGGTAGGCGAGGGCTTCCTGCGCGGTGCGCTGCACGTGCTCGTACCAGATGGTGTAGAGCTCCTTGCCTATGGACCCGGGGTAGGGGGCCCCTTCCACGTCGCTGGCCAGCTGGCGGAGGAGTGCGTAGCCTTGCTTGTCCATGTTCCGCTCCTTCACCAGGCCGGGAGTTCGAGCGCGAGCGTCGCGGGGTTCGCGCGTTTCATCGATTCTACCTCATCGGCGGAGGAAATCAAGACTTCGGTCCTGAGCTCCCACGCATCGAGGAGCCGGGCCGCCGCGTCCCGGAGCTCGGCGGCGCCGGTGGCCAGCAAGGCCTCGCGCTTGGCCTGGCGGTCCTCGTCGGCGATGCCGTAGAGCTCGCGCCGGAAGTCGACGTAGGACGCTTCCGACGGGGTCATGGGACGTATGTCGTGCCCCGCGGAACCGATGACCGCGTCCTCCGCGAGCTCCTCATCGATTTTTCCCGAAGCCGCCCACTCGAGCGCGCTCCGGAAGACGGCGAAGCTCTCCCGGGGGGACGGGTCGCGGTAGGTGCCGAATCCGAGGATGCCTTCGGCCCCGTCGGCGGAGCAGTGGGCGCCGTAGGCCCCGCGCCTGACCCTGAGCTCGTCCCAGAGCATGCCGGTGGAAAGGAGGTGGGCGAGCACCTGCTCGTGCGCGTACCCGGCGTCGGGGAAGCGAGAGGACGGCAGGGCCGCGGCCGTGAATCCGACACGCGTGTCGAGCGACCAGGCTTCCCGGGACGAGCCCGAAGGCGCCGCGCGGAACGGTGGCCGTTCGGGGACGGGCGCCGCATCGACGGGCAGGCGTTCAAGGGCCGCGAGGACTTCGACGAGTACCGAGTCGAGCTCCCCGGGATCCGCGCACACATTGACGCGAACCCCGTCGCGTCGGAAAAGCCCGGCCCGGAGCTCCGCGAGCCTGGCGGCGAGCTCCTCGAGCGCCCCCTCGCCGGGCCGGGCGACGGACGCCAGGTCCTTGAGCAGGAGCAGCTGGGAAGGCCCGTGCCAGAGCTCTTCGAGCCCCTGGGCCTTCGAGAAACCCGATGCCGCTCGAGCCGCCGCGTACGCGGACCCGGCCGGTACGACCGAGCTGCCCGCGTCGTTCCTGAGCTCGAGGAAGAGGTCGCGCATGCGGGCAGAGTCGGCAAGGTCGGCGTCGGCCAGCAGCTCCGACACCGTCGCGAGCCCGGCGGCCAGCTTGCCGCGCAAGGCTTTCATACGGAACACGAGGAAGCTCCGCGCCTCGGAGGCGGCGCTTCCGACCGGGGTGCCGGCGGCCGTCATGGCCTGGAAGCCGCCGAGCTCGCGGGCGAGTTCGCGCTGGACCGCGTCCCAGCGTTTCGCCCTCGTGCCGGCCCCGGAGACGAGGCGCGCGAGGAGGGGAAGTTCGATCGCCCTCGAGCCGGGCAGCGCGTCGAGGGGGAAGGCGAGGTCGACGTAGGCGATCCCGTTGGCGAAGCGGGGATGCAAGCTCGCGCGGACGGATCCGGCCAAGATCGCGTGCCGTTCCACGGTTTCGATCTTCCGCGGAATGTCGGAGCGCGCGAGCCTCGGCAGCTTCGCGAGGTTCTCGGGCGAGTCCGGTCGGGACTGGCGACCGGCCAGGGCGGCGGCGCGCGCGCGGACCGCCTCGCGGCCCGCTTCGCCGAGCGAGGCCTCGAGGGCGGCGAACGCCGCGGCCTCCGCTTCTCGACGGACTGTGGCGAGGGTGCCCGAGGGACGGACTGTGAGGAGCACCCGGTGCGGATTGTCGAGCAAGGTTTCGCGCACGAGCCGGGATATAAGTCCTGGTTCCGCGGCGACGCGCGCGCGCAGGGCCTCGAGCGGCGCGTCGAAGGAGAGGGTTTCGAAGGGGGAACGTCCGCGCATCCAGCCGCGCGCGGCGCGGCCGAGGTAGCGGAGGCCGAAGCTGCCCGAGCGGCGGATCTCGCGGCCGAGGAAGGCGACCGAATCGAGCGCGGCCTCCAGGTCCTCCTCCGGAACGCCCTCGCGCGCGATGTTTTCGAGGGTCTCGAGGATGAAGGCCTCGATGCGGACTGAGTTTTCTGGGTCGGTGCCGCGGAGCCCCGCCGAAAAGGAAGCTTGCCTGAGGCTCGCGTCGGCTCCCGTGTGGGGCGAGAGATCCTTCCCGAGGCCCGATTCGCGCAGGGCTTTGGCGAGAGGCGCCCCGTCGTTGCCGACGAGCACTTCGGACAGCACCTGCAGCGAGAGGGCGGCGTCCTGGTCGGCGCTCTCGCCGACGAGCCAGGAGAGCAGGGTTGTCGCGCGCGCGTCCGGGCCCGCTTCCGCCTCGAACGCTGCCTCTTCTACGCGAGGCGCGGCGAAGGGGCGCTGGAGCGGAACGTCCTCCACCGCTTTCCCCGGCCCGAAGCGCGAGAGGAAGCGCTCGTGGAGGAATTCGAGCTGCCGCTCGAGCGGGAAGTTCCCGTGGAGGAAGATCCGGCAATTGGACGGATGGTAGTGGCGCGCGTGGAAGGCCTTGAAGGCGGCGTAGTCGAGGTCGGGAATGCGCTCCGGGTCGCCGCCGGAGTCGAAGGAGTAGGGATGCCCCGGGTCGAAGAGGGTCGCCTGGCCTTTCGTGCCGATGACGCTCTCGGCGCTCGAGTAGTCGCCCTTCATCTCGTTGTAGACCACGCCGCGCCGTCCGAGCCCGCCATCCTCGCCGTATTCGAGGTGCCAGGCTTCCTGCAGGAAGGTGTCCTCGTCGAGCCGGGGAAAGAAGACCGCGTCGCCGTAGACGTCCATCAGGTTGTAGAAATCCGCCTCGACGAGGCTCGCGGCGGGGTAGACCGTGCGGTCGGCGTAGGTCATGGCGTTGAGGAAGGTGTTGAGGCTGCGCCGGGCCATGCCGAGGAAGGGATCCTTGGTCGGGAAGCGCTCCGAGCCGCACAGGACGGAATGCTCGATGATATGGGCGGCGCCGGTCGAGTCGGCGCTCGGGGTCCTGAATATGAAGGCGAAGGTGTTCTCCTCGGTATCGTCGACGAGGCGGAACACTTCGCAGCCCGTGGCGCTGTGGCGGAGCCAGACGCCGCGGGCGCGGTATTCGGGAACCTCCGCTTCGCGGAGCAAATCGTAGGCGGGGTGGAAGTTCATCGCCCGAAGATACCCGCTGGGCGGCCCGGGGAACAAGCCGCCCCGAGCCGCGAGCTCTGTCCCCGCCCCGAGCCGCGAGCTCTGTCCCCACCCCGAGCTCTGTCCCGGTGCAGGCTTTTTGATGGATTTTCTCCCTCTTGTCTCCGTGCCTCTGTGCCTCTGTGGTTTGATTCGGCTATCCTAGCTGCATGAGCCAGATAGCCACCAAGACCGGCGACGGGGGGCTGACCAGCCTCTGGTCGGGCGAGCGCGTGCGGAAGGACGATCTCCGGGTCGAGGCCTACGGGACCCTCGACGAGCTTTCGAGCTTCCTCGGCGAGGCGAAGCACCACGCGACGCTGCGGGAAGTCCGCGACGCCCTCGAGGAAATCCAGAAGGCGCTGTTCCGCGCCTGCGCCGAGCTCGCCTCGCGCGCGTCGCCCTTTCCCGACCCGATCCGGGACGCCGACGAGGAAGCCATGACCGCCGCCATCGAGGCGCTCGAGGAACGGCTCGGCCTCACGGGCTTCGTCATTCCCGGCTCGACCCTGGCCAGCGCGAAGCTCGACGTGTGCCGGACAGTCTGCCGCCGCGCGGAGCGCCGCATCGCCACGCTCGCCCGCGAGGACGAGGTAGCCAAGCCCCTGCGCCGTTGGGTGAACCGCCTTTCGGACTACCTTTTCGTGCTGGCCCGCGAGGAGGAGCGCTCCGAAGGGAAGCTCACCTATGCGCCGCGGGGCGCCTCGCAGCCGGAAGGCGGGGTGAACTCATGACGGGCGCGACGTACAAGGTTTCCGCCTACCGCTGGGCGGTGCTGGGCGCGACGATGGCGGTCAACTTCACCATCCAGACCCTCTGGATTTCCTACGCGCCCGTGACGGGCAGCGCCGCCGCCTTCTACGGCGTCGGTGAAGGCGCGGTCGGCCTTTTTTCCATGGCTTTCATGATCGCCTTCCTGCCGCTCTCGATCCCCGCCTCCTGGCTGATCGACCGCATCGGCTTCGCGAAGTCCGTCGGTATCGGCGCGGTCGCGACCGGCGCCTTCGGCCTGCTCCGGGGATACTCGGGATCGAGCTACGGTCTCGCGCTTGCGGCCACCTGGGGCGTCGCGGCGGCCCAGCCCCTCCTGCTCAACGCCTGGACCAAGATGCCCGCCGCCTGGTTCCCGGAGCGGGAACGGGCCACTGCCGTCGGGCTCACGACAATCGCGAACCTGGCCGGCACCGCCCTCGGGCTCGCGCTGACCCCGATCCTCGCCGAGCGCCTGGCCCTGCCCGCGATCCAGCTCCGCTACGGAAGCGCGGCGGCGGCCGCGGCCCTGCTCTTCGTCCTCGTGGCGCGCGAGAAGCCGCGTCTACCACCCGACGAGAGCGCCTCGCGCGAACGCGCCCTGGTGCTCGACGGCCTCAAGGGAGCGCTCCGCCTGCCGGCCTTCCGTCGCTACCTGCTGCTCGCCTTCGTCGGCATGGGCGTCTTCAACGGCATCGCCACCTGGATCGAGGCCATCGTGAGGCCCCGCGGCGTCGCGCCCTCCGAGGCGGGGCTGCTCGGGGCCTTGATGCTCGCCGGCGGGCTCGCGGGGGCCGCCCTGTTGCCGCCTCTCTCGGACCGCAGCAGGCGGAGGAAGCCCTTCATCGTCGGGGGACTCGCCTTCGCCTCGCTCGCGCTCCTCGCCCTGTCCCTTTCGCCGGGCTTCGCGACGATAGCGGCCTCGGCGATCGCGCTCGGCTTCTTCCTGGTGGCGGTGAGCCCGATCGGCATGCAGTATGCCGCGGAGACGGCCCGGCCGGCGCCCGAAGGCGCCACGAACGGCCTCGTGTCCCTGGCCGGGCAGGCCTCGGTGGCCCTCGTCTGGGCAATGGAAGCGATCAACCGGGCGAGCGGTTCCTTCACGGTATCGCTCGCCGCCTGCGCAATCCTGCTGGCGCTCTCCGCCCTGCTTGCCACCACCCTCAAGGAGCCGAAACCGGCCTGATCCCCGGCCTTCCCCGCCACACGCCCAAACGGACGCGAGCCATTTTCACGGAGGCGGGCGGCGTGCTGGAGGGCCGAACCCGGCGGGCCGATCCGCGAAAAAATGCGGCGCGGCGGGTGGCGCGCGAACGCGCCTCGCGCCTTCGCGGCGGCGAAGGCGTCAAACGCCTTCGTCGATCACCTCTCCGCAATGCCGTAAGTTCCCTGCCACGCGCCCAAACGGAAGCGGGCCACCCGTTCGGGGGGGCGGCGTGCGTGGCACTGAACCCGGCTCGGCGCCTCGCGGAGCGCGCTTGCGCGGCGGGTGGCGATGAAACACACGTCCCCGACCGTCAGGGAGGGGATGAGCGTTTCATCGACAGGACCCGCGCTGGTTGGCTCAGGAACGGTACCTCGCCGCTGTCAGTCGACCAGCTCGTCATCCCCTTCCAGCACGAGATCGCCCGAGTCCCACTTCGTCTTGAACCACCCCAAGAACTCGCGCGTGGCCTTTTCCGCCTCGTCGCGGCGCACGGAGCCGAGGATTTCGTACTCCTCCTGGACGATGATGCGGCGGCTCTGCGAGACGTTCGAGAGCAGCTTGTCGCGGAAGGCCTGGCTCTTGCCCTTGAGCACCGTGGCGATCTGGCGCTCGGAAAGCTCGCGGAGCGAGGCCTGCACGTCGCGGTTCCGCACGCGGAGGATGTCGTCGAGGGTGAACAGGCGCTCGCGGATGTCCTCGGAGAGCGAGGGGTCGGCCTCGTCGAGGCGCTCGAGGATCTCCTCGTCGAGTCCGCCCTGCACGTGGCGCAGGATGTCGGCGAGGGCCGCGCGGCCGTCGATCTCCTCGGTGGGGGAACTGCCGATGCGCCGGGCCTTTTCGCGCGTGGCCTCCTCGACGCGCCGGAGCGTGTCGGGGTCGACCTTCTCGAGCATGGCGATGCGCCTGACCACCTCGACGCGCGCGGCGTCGGGCAGGGCCTGGATGACGCGGCTCGCGACCCTGGGCTCGAGCCAGGGCAGGATGACCGACATGACCGTGGGCGACTCGTCTTTAAGCAGCGCGAGGATTTCCTGGTGGTCTCGCTCCGCGAGGAAGGCGAAGGGCTTCGAAGCCTCCGGGGCGGCCTTGCGGATGACCTGGCGGGCCTTCTCGTCGCCGAAGGCCGCGGCCAGCATGGCCTCGGCCACGGCCGCGCCGCCCTCGATGGTGGAAGCCCGGGTTTTGACCAGCCAGCCGAACTCGGTCAGGATCTCGTTGGCTTCCGCGGTCCCGATGTGGTCGATGGCGGCGATGGCGCGGGAGACGCGCTCCACCTCTTCGGACTTGAGATGCTTGATGACCTTGGCGGCCTCGTCCTGGCCGAGGAGGAGGAGGAACTTGGCCGCTTTCTCGACACCCTCGGGGCCGGTCTTGAGCAGGGACTCGGCTTCCGCCCTCTCCGCCGCCGGTCGCGCCTTGGGCGGAACGCCCGTCTTGACGGCGCTTCCCGGTTTCCGGGGCTGGCCGGATTTAGTAGCCCTGTCCCCGTCGTCCCCCGTTTTGGCGCGAGGAGCGCGGGCCGCATCGGATAGTGCTTCCCTCGGATCGCGTTTCGGCGCCGGGCTCGAGGGCCGCGGCGCTTCGGATCGCGGGAGCGCCGGGGCGGCCTTGTCGTCTTCGGGCTTCTTTCCGCCATAGGCCCGGTCGAGGCGGTCTTTCATGTTCATGTTCGTGGCCCGAGTGTAGCCGCGCCCGGCGGCGCGGTCAACCGCGGAGGGGATAAGCGCGGAGCGCTTCAGGCGCGGACGCGCTCGCGGCGTACGCGGAATTCCGCCTCCATGAGCTCGGGAAGGGGCAAGGGCGCGCAGGCCACGGGCCTGGCCGCCTTTCCGCCTGAGTCTCCCACGTTGAGCGTGCCGTTTCCGGCCTCGCGCTCGAGCTTGTCGAGCCGGGCGGCGAGCTCCCGCTCCGGGGCGCCCGAGCGCGCCGCTTCGACCGCCTCGAGCGCCAGAGCGAGGATGCCCGCGGCCTCCTCCTCGGCGGCCTCGACCAGCTGGAACCAGTCGCGCGCGTCGACGCGGGCAGGGTCGCAGGGGTGGGCCCAGGGCAGGCGGCGCCGGTTGGCAATGTCGAGGTCCCCGAGGCCGCCTTCCGGGTACAGCACCGCGACCGCCCGCCTGCCCGCCTCGGGATCGAGCGAAGCCCAGGGCGCGAGGGCCGCCTCCGAAAGGCTGACCGCGGCGGGGTCGGTGAAGCGGTAGAAGCCCTCGCTGTCGATGAAGGCGTTGGCGACGCGGCGCTCGAGGAGTTCGTCGGAGGCCAGCCGCTCCGGATACGCGCCGCGGAGGGCGGCGGCGAGTCGTACAGCAAAATGCCGGGGCACTCCTCCGGGCGGGAGCAGGCGCTCGGCGATGGACCAGCCTCTCGGCTCGATTGCGAGCCGCCGCTCGAGCAGGGCCGCGTCGAGCGCGCGCTCGAGGAAGGCATGGCAACCGAGATAGCGGGCGGTCTCGGGCCGCGACGGATCGTGCCAGCCCGAGAACCAGACGATGAAGGGGTGGCTCCAGCGGTCCACGGCCGCGTGCGTGAGGAAGCCGAGCACGAAGGCGCCCCAGGCGGGCTCCGGAGCGCGGAGCGCGTCGGCGACGAGCTCGCGCGCGAGGCGGCCGAAGCCGCGGCGGTGGACGAGGGTGCCGAGCGAGATGGAGACCGGCCGCGACCTCTGGCCGTGGTAGAACAGGTCCGGCCCCTGGCAGCCGAGGCGGAAAAACGCCCCGAGCTCCGAACCGGGAGCGGGAAGCGCGGACGCCTTCGACGCCGCGTCGAGGGCGGCCTCGCCCGCGAGGGCGTGCGTGATCTGGGATGCCATGGCTACCTCACTCTATGCCGCGGCGGGTCGCGGGACAAGGCCGGTCGGCGCTGATCGCGCCCCGCGCCCCCTGTAAGGAACGCGCAAGCGCGATAATTTGGCTGCGGGCGCCCTGAACCGGTATATTGGACGCGCGGGGCACGCGGAAGGTTGACGCGCGCGCCGGGAATATTCCGCGCCGCCCGGGAGGAAAGCATGCGCCTCTACAGTCGACACCAAGTCCTGCTGATCGGTTCCGCCACCCTCGCGGCCGGCCTCGCCCTCGGGGCGGGAGCCATCCTGACGCTGAAAAGCCTCCGGGAAGGCGCCGCGGGCTCCCTTGACGGCGCGAACGCCGCCTCGAGCGCGGGCGAAGCCGAGCTGATGGCCCCGGCGCCTGTTTCCGGCGAAGCCGGATACCCCTCTTCCTATATCGAAGCCCAGGCCCTCGCGGGGGACTTCACCGTCGAGGAGAAGCAGAACATCTCCGTCTACGAGAAGTACAACGAGGGTGTCGTCAACGTGAGCACCGAGGTGCTCTCGCTCAACTTCTTCCTCGAACCCGTGCCGCGCGAGTCGGGGACGGGCTCGGGATCCATCATCGACGCGCGGGGCTACGTGCTGACGAACTACCACGTGGTCAAGGACTCCTACAAGGTCTGGGTCAACCTGGCCTCGGGCGAGCGGCTCCAGGCGGAAGTGGTCGGCGTCGACTCGGAGAACGACCTGGCCGTCATCAAGTTCGACCCGCCCTCGGGGACGCGGCTCACCGTGATTCCGTATGGCACCTCGACCGGGCTCAAGGTCGGGCAGAAGGTGCTGGCCATCGGCAACCCCTTCGGCCTCGACCGCACCCTGACCGAAGGCATCGTCTCGGCGCTCGGGCGCCCGGTGCAGAACGGAGAGGGTGTCATCATCCAGGGCATGATCCAGACGGACGCCTCCATCAACCAGGGCAACTCGGGCGGCCCCCTGCTCAACAGCCGCGGCGAGATGATCGGCATCAACACCATGATCTACTCGACCTCGGGCGGCTCGGTGGGCATCGGCTTCGCGGTGCCCGTCGACACGGCCAAGCGGGTGGTGCCCGACCTGATCAAGTACGGCATGGTGCGGCGCGGCGCCGTCGAGGCCACCTTCGTGCAGCTCTTCCCCGAGCTTGTCGCGTACATGCAGGAGAAGGGCATGGCCTCCGGCGCCGAGAAGGGCCTCCTCGTGAGCCAGCTCGAGAAGGGCGGGAACGCCGACCGGGCCGGCCTCCGCGCGGGAAGCTCGGCGGTGCGCTACGGGCGCTCGGTGTTCTACGTCGGCGGCGACATCATCGTCGCGGTGGACGGCCTCAAGGTCGAGAGCATCGCGGACCTCTACGCCGCGCTGGAAGACAACAAGCCCGGCGACGAGGTCGAGGTCCGCTTCGTGCGGGGCGGCCGGACCATGACGGCCCGGGTGGCGCTTTCGGAGCGCGACGAGTAGGGAAGCGGTCCCCGGCGAGCGGGGAGGGGCCGTCCGGCAGGCGCAGGCCTGGTCGGACGGCCCTTCGGTATTTTCGGAGGAACCGGACGCGGCTCAGGCGCCGTCGGCCACGAGGCGGGCCTGGTCGAGGAGGTCGGCGCACTCGCGGAGCCAGAAGGCCCGGCCGCCCCAGTCGGGGAAGTGGCGGGGGAAGGCTGCATCGGCGCGCTGGCGTGCCTGCCAGGCCAGGTAGGACACCATGCGGAGGAAGCGCAGGCTCTCGATTGCGGCGACCGATCCCGCGGGCAGCTCGCGGAACTCGGCGTAGCCTTCGAGCACCAGGGCGAGCTCGCGGCGGCAGGCGGCCGCGTGGTCGGGCAGGAGGAGCCAGAGGTCCTGCACCGCCGGCCCCGTGGCCGTGTCGTCGAAGTCCACGAGGAGGAGCCCCTCGGGGCCGCGGTCGAGGATGTTGCCGCGGTGGAAGTCGCCGTGGATGCGCTGGACGGGCAGGGCCTCGAGGGCCGCGTCGACGCGGCCCTCGGCGAGCTCGAAAGCCTCGACGAATTCGCCGCGGCAGTCGGGGTGGACCACGCCGGCGCCGAGCAGGGCCTCCGCGTCGGCGCGGAGGAGGCCCGGCGCGAGACGGCGGCGGGCGGGCGCGGTTCGCCGGGCGCCGACCGAGTGGACGCGGCCGGCCAAGGCACCGAGGCGAAGCCAGTCGGACTCGGACTCCGCGTCGAAACCGCGGCCCGACTTCTTGGGCCAGAGCGCGAAGGGCACCTCCAGGACCGAGCCGGATTCGTCCTCGATTTCCAGGAGCTGCAGTGTGGAGCCGTCGAGCCCCGGGACGGGAGCCACGACCGGCGCGTCCTCGGCCGCGAGCTCGGCGAGAAAAGCGTGTTCCTCGGCGATGGCGTCGGCGCTCCAGCGGCCGGGCCGGTAGAACTTGGCGACCCAGTGCCGACCCTCCTCGTCCCGGAAGCCGAAAACGCGGTTCACGTAGCTCGGGAAGGTCTCGAAGGTGCCGTCGAGGGTCAGGCCCCAGGCTTCCGCCGCGGCCTCGACGGCGAGGTTCGGATCGAGGGCGTCGAAGGGCGGAAGTACGGAAGCGCTCATCGTCCCTCCAGTTTCACCGAAACGCGGGTCCGAGCGCAACAGGGAAGCAATTTCTGCAAAAGCGCAAGCGCGGCCGCTGCAGGTCCCGGTAACGGGAGCGGAGCCGCGCCTTGGGCCGACGCGTCGCCGGTTCGCGCAAGCGGTCGGCGCGGTTCTCTCCGGTCCGATGTCGGACGGGGGATCCATGCCGGTTCGCGGAGGCGCGCATGCGGAGACGGCGCGCGTTGCATCTCAGGGTCCCCGCGGGACTTGTCGCGCTCGCGTTGGCGTTCGCGGTGGCCTTGCCCGCATTGGGCGACGCACTTTTGACCGACGCGGGAATCTTCGGACTCGAACCCGTCGATGATGGAGGAGGGACCTTGCCACCGCCTCCACCTCCTCCACCTCCACCTCCACCACCACCTCCTCCCGAGGCGGACGATCCGGGCGACGACGGCGGCACCGTGGTGGTACTGCCCGATCCGGATGAGGATCCGGGGTCGGGCGAAGAGCCGGAACCCCCGGAGGAGGATCCTGGGTCGGGGCAGGGTGACGGGGACGAGGACGAGGACGAGGACGAGGGGCCGCTTCCGCCTCCTCCGGACGGCGGGAACGAGGATCCGCCCGAGGATCAGCCGGATCCCGCGGTGCTCGAGGCGAGGGAAAAACTCGCGGCCGCGAACGAAGCCCTCGTCGAAGCCGCCGAAGCGCTGGCGGAATCGGAACCGCTCGAACGCGCGGCGCTCGCGGACGCCGTGGGCGCGGTGGCCGAAGCCGGCGCGACGGTTGCGGCGCTCGAGGAGGCGCTCGAGCTCGCGGAAGCCGAGGCGCTGAGGCGGAAGGCCGAAGAGGAAGCGGCCGCGGCGGCGGCGGCCGAGGCGGTCGCGGCCCTTGCCGCGAAGCAGGTCGGCGACCCGGTATCGCTCGCGACGGGGGCTCTCCGCCACGCTGAACGAGACGCCACGCTCAGGTACGGGCTGCTCGAGGCAAGCGCCGACCGTGCCTACTCGAGCGATTCTCCAGGATCGCTTTCCTTCGGACCGGGCTGGACGAGCCCGCTCGACGCCCGCGCGGTGCGCGGGTTCGACTCCGGCGCGGCCGCGGAGGCCGCGAAGCTCGAGTCGGCGCGGGACGCCCTGCGGACGCGACTCGAGGCGGCTGAATCAGAACTCGATGCGGCGGAGGGAAGCTTGGCCCGCGCCCGCGCCGCGTTGGAGACGGCGCGCGTACGCGCGGACGCTGCATGCCAGGCCGCGACGAGCGCGCTCGATGCCGCGCGGAACTCAGCTTACGGCGTCGCCGCGGCGCTCGCATGCCGGGACGGAGCGCTCTCGAGCCTTGCCTCCATCGACGCTCCCGGCGGCAGGCTCGCGGCGCTCGACTCGGCCGCACAGGAGCTCGAAGCTCTGGCTGCCGGTTTCCCTGCGGCTCGGGAGGGCCTCGCGGCGCTCGATGGAGAAGTCGGGGCGGCGCGTTTCCGCGCCGAGCTCTCGGACGCCAACCGGGCCGCCAATCTGGCTTCCGGCTTCGAAGACTCGGCCTGGGCGGGGCGGCTCGGGAACGGACGCTTCGCCCTGGTCGACGAAGCCGGCGCAATCCACCTTTTCCGGGCGCTGCGCGAAGCCGCACCCTCTTCGGGCGCCCGTCATCCGGACGGCTCGGTCAATTACCGCCCTTCGGGCAGCGCTCTCGAGGCTCTGGGACCGGGCGGGGAGGAACTCATCCTCCTCGAGAACGGCGCTTTCCTGCGGAAAAGCCGCGACGGCACGTTGCGCTGGTACGATTTCAGCGGCGCCCTGCTCGGAGTCGAGGACCGGGAGGGGCATCGCATCGTCGCCGATAGGGGACCGCGCGGCCTGGCCGGCTTGCGGGACGAAACTGGCCGGGAGCTCGCGCTGGAACGCGACCCGGAGAGCGGGCGCTTGCTTTCGTCCCGCGACGCCCTCGGCCGGGTCTGGTCCTACGGCTATGACGAGGCCGGCCGCCTCTCGGCCGTGCGCGATCCTTCCGGCGCCTGGACGCGTTACGGCTACGAGGGCGGCTCGCTCGTCAGCCTGGTCCGCGACGACGGCTCGACGCGGTGCTTCCGCTACGTGACGGCCGGCGGCAGGCGGGTGGTCGTCGAGACGGAGGACGAGGAGGGTGCCGTCGAGCGCTTCCGCTACGACCCCGAAGGCGCCTGGGCCGAGTACGGGAACCCTTCAGGCATCGTCGAACGGCATTGGTTCGACGAGGGTCTGCGAACCGTGCGCATCGAGTACGCCGACGGATCCTTCGCCAGCTTCGAGTACGACGGGGCGGGCCGCCTTTCGAAAGAACGGAAACCCGACGGCGGCGAGTGGCGCTACGACTACGACGCGTCGGGGAACCTGGTTTCGGCAAAGGGACCGGAAGGCTGGAGCGAATCTTACGACTACGACGCATTCGGACTCGTGACGCTGGCGCTGGACTCATTGGGCTTTCGCACCGAGCTGACCCGCGACGAAGCCGGGAGGATCCTCTCCGTACGCCACCCTGGAGGCGCCCTCGAGCGCTATGAATACGACCGCGAAGGTCTGCTCGCGGCGTACATCGACCCGAGCGGCGCGCGCACCGCGTACTCCTACGATGCGTGGGAAAACCTCGCAGAGGTCCTCCAGGGCGACGGATCGACCGAACGCTTCGAGCGCGACGCCGCGGGCCGCGTCCTTGCCCATGTCGACGGCGAGGGCTTCGAATGGCTCTACGAACTCGATGCTGACGACCGCGTCGTAAAGGTCGTCGACCCTGCGGGAGGCATCGCGACCAGGACCTACACTAAAAGGAAGGACCTCGAAGCCGAGACCGACCGGACAGGCGCGGTCACGCGTTTTTTTTACGACCGTCGTCACCTCCTCCTCCTTTCCGTGGACGGGGCCGGCGTGGCGCGCGGTTTCGGGTACCGCGAGGACGGACGGCCCGTCGTCGAGCGGATCGGCATGGCCCTGCTCGCGGAGGGCGCTGACGGCGGCTCCGCGGGCGACTGGACGATCGCCTGGGAAGGTGCGACCGAGCTCGTCTACGACGAAATGGGGCGGCTGTCCCTGGAGCGGATCGCGGGCAGCGACCTCATGACGGCTTACGAATACGACGCCGCAGGGCGCGTCGTCGCGGAAACGGACGGGGCCGGAATCCGGACCGTCTACGAACGCGACGGCCTCGGACGGCCGCTCTCCGAAACGGTCGACGGCGTCACGAGCTGGCGCCTCGAATGGGACGCGGCGAACCGGCTGTTCTCGGCCTTCGATGCCCTCGGGAACGAGACGCGTTTTTCCTACGGCGCCGACGGGCGCCTTTCCCTGCGAGCGCGCTACGATGGCGGGCACCTCGCGGCCGAGGACCGCTACGAATGGGACGCGGGCGGACGCCTGGTCGCGCGCGTCGACCCCCTCGGGCGCCGCTACTACCGGCGCTTCGACGCGCTCGGCCGCGTGGTCGCGGAAGGAGGCCCGAGCCCGGAATACGGCGAGCGCTTGTTCTCCTGGGACCGACGGGGTTTGCCCGTCGGTATCGTGGAGCGCTCGGGGCGGACCACGCGCTTCGAATACGACGCGACGGGCGATCTCGTCGCGGCCGTCGACCCGTCCGGCGCGCGGGAGCTGTTCCGCCGCGACGCCGAGGGTCGCGTTACGGAACGGGTCGACCG
>JAKLEE010000140.1 GCA_022703215.1 Spirochaetota bacterium
AAGGATGCCGGCCGCAAGGAAGCCGGCGCCAGGGAGGCCGGCGCCAGGGAGGCGGGCGCCAGGGACGCGGACGCCAGGGAGGCGAACCCCAAGGCCCTGCTCGCCGAGCGCTTCGGCGTCGTGCCCGCGCAGCTCGTGGAGGAGCTGGCCCGCGTCGAGGCGCTCCGGGCGCGCAACAAGACCATCCAGGCCGCCGAGACCATACGCAAGATGCTTTTCGCCATGGCGAAGGACATCCGCGTCATCCTCGTCAAGCTCGCGGACAAGCTCGACTCCATGCGGACGCTCAAGTGGCTGCCCGACGAGGACCGCCGCCGCATCGCGCAGGAGTGCCTCGACATCTTCGCGCCGCTCGCGGACCGCCTCGGCGTCGCGGGAGTCAAGGACGAGCTCGAGGACCTCGCGCTCAAGGAGCTCAACCCGGAGGCCTACGCGCAGATCAAGAAGATCGTCGCGGAGCGCAAGGGCGAACGCGCGCAGTTCCTCGAGCGGGTCGCCGCCGACATCCGGCTGGCCGCGCGCGAGGAAGGCTACGAGGACGTCGAGATCAAGGCCCGCGCCAAGCACTTCTACTCGATCTACCGCAAGATGCGGAAGAAGGCGAAGGACGCGGAGGAGCTCTACGACCTGCTCGGCATCCGCATCCTCTGCGGCTCGGAGAGCGAGTGCTACGCGCTCGTCGGCGTGGTGCACCGCCTCTGGAAGCCCCTCGAGGGCCGCTTCAAGGACTACGTCGCCATGCCGAAGGCGAACGGCTATCGCAGCCTCCACACCACCGTGATGGGTTACGAGGGCCGCCTGCTCGAGATCCAGATCCGCACCCGCGAGATGGACCGCGAGGCGGAGTACGGCGTCGCCTCGCACTGGCTCTACAAGAAGGGCTCCGGCGCCGAGTCGCCGCGCGTGGAAGATCTGCCGGTCGTGACGAAGCTGCGCGACCTCGAGGGCCTCCTCGAAGGAGGCGCGGACTTCCTCGAGGGCATCAAGCGCGAGATCCTCGGCGACTCGATCTTCGTCTTCACGCCGCGCGGCGACGTCGTCCAGCTGCCCGCGGGCGCGACGCCCCTGGACTTCGCGTTCCACATCCACTCCGACGTGGGCTTGCGCTGCGTGGCCGCCAAGGTCGACGGCGCCATCGTGCCGCTCTCGGGCGAGCTCCACAACACGCAGGTCGTGGACATCGTCACCTCGGCGACGGCGCACCCGTCGATAAACTGGCTCCGCTCGGTGCGCACCTCGAAGGCGCGCGCCAAGATCCGGCAGTGGCTCGTCGCGAACGGGCAGGCCCTGGTCATCGAGAGGAACGTCGTCGCGAAGCGGAGCGAGGAAGCGAGGACCGAGGCCCGGGCCGAGGCGGAGCGCGCGGAGAAGGAGCGCGAGGCGGCGAAAGCGGCCGAATCGGCCGAGGACGCGCCCCGCCAGACCGAGCTCCACTACTACATTCCCCGCGAGGCCCTCGACTCCACGCGCGCCGGGCTCTCCGTCGGCGGCGCCGCCCACATGATGATACGCTTCGCCGGCTGCTGCCGGCCGACCACCAACGACGACATCGTCGGCTACGTGTCGCGGGGGCGCGGCATCATCGTGCACCGCGCGAGCTGCCGCCAGCTCGCCAGCATACCCGACTACGCCGAGCGCGCCATCGAGGTGGAGTGGGAGACCGAGCGCAAGGGCCTCGAGCGCCGCTGGCGCGTTACGGCCAAGCGCGGCGCCGACCTCTTCTCCGAGGTGGAGGCCGCGGTGCGCAAGCGACGGGCCAAGCTGCTCGAGGGGCGCCTCGAGGACGACGGCGACGGCATCGTCGGCTGGTTCACCATCGTGATGGAAAAAGGCGAGGACTCGAAGGCCATCGAGAAGTCCATCCGCGGCATCCCCAGCATCCGCAAGGTCGAGTCGCTCTAGCTTCCCCGGACATTTCGACACCGAAGCAAAGAGTAACAGAGACACAGAGACAGGCGGGATGAAGCAGGAGGGCTGGGAAGTAAATCCGGGGGTAGAACCGATTACTCAAGGCATGGTAGAAGGATCTCAGTCTATGACCGTTTCTTCCTCCTTTTTCCCTCCAAAACTCCGTGCCTCCGTGGTTTCTTTTATCCACAGCGGAAACGCCTTCGCACTCGCGATCGAAGGTCGGCGGATCCTGCGCGCGCAGGGGAAGGCCCTCGCGCGGGCCGTGGGATCGGGGGACCTCGCGCTGCCGGACCTGCCGGCGCCTTCGGCTGATAAACCCTTTCCGCGAAAGGCCCCGTGTCCGGCCGCGATTTTTGCCCGGAAGGCCTGGGGCTTCGCCTGGCGTTCGGTGGCGCTCGCACACGCCTTCTTCATCCTGAGCACCTCGCTCCTCATCGCCTGCTATGCTTTCTTCGACCCGCCCGTGACGGTGCTGGCCGCCTACCGCAGGATGCAGGGCTGGGAGCTCGCGAGAATCCGTCCCATCGAACTCGCCGAGGTGCCGCGCGACGTGCGCCGCATGGTCGTGGCCGTCGAGGATTACCGCTTCTACGAGCACTTCGGCATCGATCCGGCCGCCATACTCAACGCGAAAGCCATCAATGACCGGATCGGCCGCCCGCTCTACGGCGGCTCCACCCTGACCATGCAGACGGCGCGCACCCTCTTCCTCGTCCCCGAGAAGAGCTACCTCAGGAAGTACCTCGAAGCCATCGTCACGCTCGAGCTCGAGCTGCTGCTTTCCAAGGACCGCATCCTCGAGCTGTACTTCCAGTGGGCCGAATGGGGCAAGGGCGTGTTCGGCGTCCAAGCCGCCTCGTACCGCTGGTACGGCACAGGCGTCGCGAACATCTCGCTCGGCAGCCGCATGCGCCTCGTGGCGCTGCTCTCCTCGCCCATCCTCTACTCGCCGAGCACCCTCTCCAAGAGCCGCATCCTCGCCAGCCGCTACGAGTTCCTGCTCCGCCGCTTCGGGATCTGACCCGCGACCGCCTGCGGGCGGTCGCGGCGACGAAGCCGCTGTCGCGTCTTCGTCGATCTCCCCCAACGCCCGAGCGAGCGCACCGGCTCGAGCTCTGTCCCCCGGGAATGCGCGGCGTGATGGCGCTAACCCGGCGGACGGTTCCGCGGTGCCGGCTTTTACGGGGGGTGGCGAGGAAAAGCGCGCCCCCGAACGTCAGTGAGCGGGGTGTGCTTTCCCTCGACAGGACCCCCGCAAGCCGGCCTTGCTGAAGCCCCCCGCCGCGTTCCCTCGCTTCCCGCCGGATCTTCCCCGCGGGTCAGCCCTTGAGCAGGCGCGCGAGCGACCTGTCGAAGGCGTCCGCGAACTTCTTCAGTTCCTTTTCTCCGAAGCCCCGCGATCGGTCGAGGCTGTCCGCGAGGCCCAGCGAGCGGAGCTCGGCCATGGCGTCGCGGAGCGATAGGCGCTCGCGCACGGAGTCTGCGCTCCACTCGGCGCCGCGGTCGTTGATGCAGGCTATGCCCGCATCCACTATCCGGGCGGCCAGCGGGATGTCGCGGGTGACGACCAAGTCGCCCGGGACGGCATGCGCGGCGATACGGTCGTCGGCGGTTTCGCCTTTCGGCACGACCTCGAACGAACAGCCCGGACCCGGCTTCTCCGGCAGGCGGCGGTTCGAGACGAAGACCGCCTCGAGCCTCGGCCCGTCGGGCGAACGGGTCACCTCGGCGCGAGCCCGCCTCGCTATGGTCGTCCGAACGGAGGGCGCGAGCGAGTCGGCGTCCGCCCAGACCCTCACGTCCCGGCTCCCGGCAGGGCAAGTCCGACGCCGGCCCGCCAGACCGTGCCGCCGCCCTCGAGGCGGTAGGCCTCGCCCGCCGCCACGAAGGCGGAGCCACCCTTCGACAGGGCGAGCCGTGCGCCGCCCGGTCCCGCGACTTCGAGCGCGCCTTCGACGCAGAGCAGGATCTCGGGGCCGCCGCCATGTCGTGAGACGGGTCCGGATCGCACCTCGAGCCGGTCGAGCGCGAACTCGTCGGCCCTGCGGGGGTAGGCGAGCGTGCCGGCCCCGACGCGTTCAGCCGCGAGGAGCTCAGGTGCGCGCATCTCGAAATCGAGGGTCGAGACGAGCTCGGGGATGTCGATGTGCTTTGGGGTGAGCCCGCCGCGCAGCACATTGTCGGAATTGGCCATGATCTCCAGCGCGGTGCCGCGCAGGTAGGCGTGGAGGACGCCCGCTCCGATGTAGATGCCCTGCCCCGGTTCCAGTTCCACCAGGTTGAGGATGAGCGGGGCCAAAGCGCCTATGTCTCGGGGATAGCGGTCCATGAGCGCGAGCGTCGCGAGCGCCGCCGCCTTCTCCTGCCCCCCGACGCCTGCCTGGAGGGCGCGCTCGAGCCTTGGCCGTGCGCGTTCGATAATGCCTTCCCGATCCTCGGCGCTCCGCGAGACCACGCCGTAGAAGCTGACCGAGAGCTCGACCTTGCCCGGATTGCGCTCGAAGCGCCTTCCGAAATCCTCCCAGCGCTCGCCAGCGGCGATTTTCATGTTACGGACCAGCTCGTCGGCCGGCCTGAAGCCACACAGCGCCGTGAACGGCTCGAGCGCGACGGCCATCTCGGGTTTGTGGTTCGCGTCCTTGTAGTTCCGGTCCGGCGCGCCGAGGGGGACGCCCGCGAGGTTTTCGCGCGCGAAGCCGAGCTCCGCCTTGCGTTTCGAGGGGTGTGCCTGGATGGACAGCGGTTCGGCCGCGGAGAGCACCTTGAAGAGGAAGGGCAGCTGGCCGTAGCGGGCGGCGAGGACCGGGCCGAGCAGGGCTTCGGGGTCCGAGGCGATCAGCTCGTCGAGCGGCTTCGGACCCGCGTCGGTGATCGCCTTCGAGGGGGCTGAGGGATGCGCGCCCATCCAGAGCTCGGCGCAGGGCCGTCCCTCCGGGTCGGGTTTTCCGAGCAGGGCGGGAATGGCGTCGCGCCCTCCCCAAGCGTAGTGCTGGACCGTGTTATCGAGCGGAAATATGCGCATGGCGGAAGATGGTAGCACGGGAAGGAAAGCGGGTGAACCCGTGCTCGTCAGCGACCGAGGAAGCGCGCGACGATTCCGGGCATCTCGGGGGCGCTGGCGGGTTCCACGCGCACCGGCGGCAGGCTCTCGACGAAGAGCGAGCCGTAGCGCTTGCCGAGCACGCGCGAGTCGAGCACCACCACCACGCCCCGGTCCTCGGAGTGGCGGATGAGGCGCCCGAAGCCCTGCTTGAAGCGCACCACGGCCTCCGGCAGCGAGAGCTCCATGAAGGCATTGCCGCCCCGTTTCTCGATGGCGTCGGAGCGCGCCTTCTGCACCGGGTCGGTGGGAACCCGGAAAGGCAGCTTGGCCATGACCACGACTTTGCACGCGTCGCCGGGGGCGTCGACGCCTTCCCAGAAGCTGTCGGTGGCGAAGAGCACGCTCGACGCCTCGGCCTTGAAGCGGTCGAGGAGGCGCGAGCGTTCGTCGGCGCCCTGCCTCAAGGCCGCCACCCCGAGCCGTTCGAGCACGGGCTTCGAGGCCTCGTACGCGGAACGGAGGGCGTCGTAGCTCGTGAAAAGCAGGAGCGCGTGGCCGCCCGAGGCCTCAACGATCGAGGCGACGGTCGCGTCGACCCAGGGGCGGTACTCGGGGGAATCGGGCGAAGGCGCGTCGCGCGCCAGGACGAGCAGGGCGTTCTCGCGGTAGGGGAAGGGCGAAGGAAGCAGCACCGTCTCGAAGCGCGAGTCCGAGAGGCCGATGCCCACGCGCGCCGCCCAGTGGCCGAAGCTGCCGCCGACGGCCAGGGTGGCCGAGGTGAACACGACGGTGCGGAAGGGTTCGTAGACCTTCTCCGCCATGAGCGGGCCGATCTCGAGCGGCGTCGCGACGAGGCGCGCGAAGGCCTCGCCGCCCGAGGTGCCACCCCGCTCGAGCCAGAACACCGTCTCCGGCTCCTCGTCGAGCCTGCGGAAGCGGGCGCAGAGCGCCGCGGTCTTGGCGAGCGTGCGCGACACGAGCCGCGCCTCCTTGACCTCGAGGCTTTCCTCGCCCTCGTCGCCGATGGCCTCGAGGGTGTCCGAGAGGAACTGCACCAGCACGGCGCAGCTCCGCTCGAGCTCCTGGAGCGGCGGGAAGAGCAGTGTCGCGACCTCGCGCGTCGGCTCCGTGAGCCTGAGCGACTTCTCCTTGCCGAGGAAGCCGAGCACGGCCTCGTCGAGCGCCTCCGCCGCGCGGCGGCAGGCGCCGACGGCCTCGGGGAAGTCCGCGAGTATCTTCGGCGGTATGCCCTTCAGGTTCTGCAGCTTGGGCACCAGGCCGAACTTCCGGTCGCGCTTGACCCGGAGCAGGCGGCCGAGCGTGCGGTAGACGTCGAAGCGCGCGAGCTCGTCGGAGAAGTAGCTCGTGGCGCTCGATTCGACCGCGTGGGCCTCGTCGAACACGATGGCGCGGAAGGGCGGGAGTATCGCCGCGTCCTCGTAGCCCATGCCGTCGGAGCGTATGGCAAGGTCGGCGAAGAGGATGTGGTGGTTGGCGACGATGAGGTCGGCGTCCGCGAGCTCGCGCCGGGCGCGGAGGAAGAAGCAGGTTTCGCGCATCGGGCAGCGGAGGCCGAAGCAGGTTTCGCTCTCGCTTTTCACGCGGCTCCAGGTGGCGTCCTCGGGCAGGAAGGGAAGGTCGGCTTTGTCCCCCGTGGGGCTCTCCTTCGCCCAGGCCGCGATGGACGCGAGCTGGCCGTCCTTTTCCAGGAAGA
>JAKLEE010000141.1 GCA_022703215.1 Spirochaetota bacterium
GAGGAGCGCGAAGGCGGCGAGGGCCAGAGCGGACACGACGCGCTTGATCGGCTGATGTTTCTTCATGAGAACCTCCAGAAATCATTTTTGAAGGTCATGCGATCCTTCGCGGCGAGCCTACGGCTATTCCCCCCCCGTCAAGTAATCTTTACAAGGCGCGCCACGATCCGGATAATGCGGAAAGGAGCGGCCATGAACCCGAGAGTCAAATCCGTGCGCGCGAAACCGGATTACCTGCTCGACCTGGAGTTCGACAACGGCGAACGGCGCGTGTGCGACGCGTCGCGCTGGCTGGACAAAGGGGATTTCAGGCGGCTCCGCGATCCGGAGCGGTTCTCCGAAGCCCGGGTAGAGGGCGGCGCGGTCGCGTGGCCGGGCGGGCTCGACCTGTCGTGGGATACGCTCTACATCCTGAGCGAGCCGGTCGGCGCGGAATAGCCCGGGCAAGGCGGTACCATCTCCAGCCTCCGTCCGGACCATACCTCGCCGCCGCTTCTTGCGCTGCCGCCGCGTCCGGCTACACTTGGACGTGAAGGAATCGTAAGGGCGGCGGACGGGCGTCCGCGGGAGGTGGACATGGCGGCGAGACGGGCGGTGGCAGGTTTCCTCGTGCTGGCGATGCTCGCGCTCTTGGCCGCGCCTCTGGCGGCCGAAAACTGGACGGCCTCGGTCTGGTCCATGAGCACCTGGGCATCGGGCCTGATGATGTTCTACTACGATACCGATACGGGCGCGTTCACGGCGGCCCTGCGCACGGCCTGGAACTCAGGCCGCACGGACTACGACCTCTATTACCTCGAAGGCACGATGGCCAACTACTCGACGCTCCGGGGCCAGTTCATCATGGTGAACGCGGATCGCAGCGAGTTCGGGCGCGGCACGGTCACCCTGACCATGAATCCTTCAGGCGACGGCATCCTCATCTCGTACGACGACGAGCGCGGCATGGATATCCGCGACATGGACTTCACCTTCTCCCGCGCGTCGGACGAGTACTGGAACGGTATCGCCGGCAACATCTTGACGGGGATCAGGGAAGCCTTCGGGCAATGACGCGGGCCCGGGCGGCGCCGACGCGCTTGACTCGCGGCGCCCCCTCGGCGGATGCTCGTCCGCATGGAAGAGGAAGCGAAGAAGCCGGACCCGCTCCACGGAGTGACGCTCGCCATGATGCTCGAGCGCCTGCTCGAAAAGTACGGTTGGCCGGGGCTCGCGAAGCGCATCAAGATCCGCTGCTTCGAGAGCGACCCGAGCGTCGCGTCGAGCCTCACCTTCCTCCGGCGCACCCCGTGGGCGCGCGAAAAGGTGCAGGACCTCTACCTCTACGCCTTCCACGGCGTCAAGAAGCCGCCGAGCCTCTGGAAGTCGCGCGGCAAACCCGGCGCGTAAGCCGATAATCGGGGTACCGGCGCCGACCACCTGCGCCCGGCGAGGATACTCGCCAGATGCCAGGTCGGGGCCGGTGCAAGGTGGATGGACGGCCGCCACCCCGCGACCGGCCGGATCGAATAAAGTTTTTCGCCCGCGTCGCCCCCGACGGGCGGCGCGTCGCGGAGTCGGGAAGTGCATCCGCATGAAACGCAGCACGATGGCGGTTCCGCTCGCCGTCTTCCTGGTCGTGTCCGTCGCGACCCTCGCGCTCGCCGCCGAAATCCGCGCCTCCTCGCGCGGCCGTTTCCTCGAGGTCGCCCGGTCCGGCTTCGAGCGGGCGGCGGAAATCAGTGCCGAGGGTCTTTCCGCCGGGTATTTCCAGTGGGACGAGCTGCGCGATCTAGCCGTCGCGGGGCGGCTCGACGCGGCGAACGCCCTGCTGGCCGACCTCGATGACGGGTTCCGTTACGCGCTTTCCGGCCGGATCGAGGCGGGAACGCCCCCCCCGGTTCCCTGGCTTTTTTCCGCCTCCGGAACCGCGCTCACCGCCCGCTTCCCGGTCAGGGACTCCGCGGGAGGGACGCCCCTCGCGAACCTGGTCGGCGTGGTCCGGCTCGACGCCGAGCGCATGCTGGCCGAGGCGGCGCCCGGCGGGGAAGTGGCGCTGGTCGAGTCCGGCGGCCGGGCGTTCGCCTTCGGCCTTTCCGCCCGCGTCACGCACCTGCCCCTGCAGGCGTTGGACATCCTGCTCTCGATCCTGATCGGCATCGCCGTCGCCGCGCCGGTGGGCATGGCCGCGCGTCGCCACGCGCGCTTTTTCTACGAGTCGAAGGGACTCGAAACCATCATCTTCCTCTTCGAGCAGTCGGACCGCTTCTCGGCCCACCACTCGCGCAATGTCGGCGCCCTCGCCCTGTTCATCGGCCGGCAGGTCGGCCTGCGCGGCAGGCGCCTCAGGGATCTCTACTCGGCGGCCCTGCTCCACGACATCGGCAAGATCTCCGTTCCCACCGACCTGCTCCAGAAACCGCGTTCGCTGGACGCCGGCGAAACCGAAACCGTCCGCGAGCACCCGGTCGCCGGCGCGCGCATCCTCGACAATTTCTGGGAGCTCGCGCACCTCCGCGACTTCGTGCTCAGGCACCATGAGCGCTCCGACGGCTCCGGCTATCCGGGAGGGCTCGCGGGCGACGAGATCCCGGTCGAGAGCCGCATCATCGCCGTGGCGGACGTGTTCGAGGCGCTGACCGGCGAACGTCCGTACCGTTCCCGCATCGAGCTCGCCGAGGCCTTTTCCATCATGCGCGCAGAGTGCCTTGACCGCGATCTGGTCGACCTGCTCGAAGCGCGCATTTCCGAATACCCGACCTTCCAGCTGCCCCGCTGGGCCCGGGCCTCGCGAGCCTAGCCCGCCCTCGCTCCGCGCGGCCTCGAAGCTCCGCCTGGGTGCGAATCCGGAACGCGGTGCGCTTGACGGTCCGGCGGGGCCGGGGGATACTGGCCCCCGATGGGACCCGGGGGCGAGCGACTCGCCTGAAGGGCCCACGCACGACACGAGCAGCGGAGGCATCACCCATGGACAAAACCGTCGTCGCCAGCGAACGCGCGCCAAAGGCCATCGGACCCTATTCGCAGGCCATCAAGGCCGGCGGCCTCGTATTCTGCTCCGGCCAGCTCGGGCTCGATCCGGCCTCCGGCGATCTGGTTCCGGGCGGCGTCAAGGCGCAGGCCGAACAGGCTCTCCGCAACCTGAAGGCGGTGCTCGTCGCCGCGGGCTCGTCGCCCGAGAAAGTGGTCAAGACCACGATCTTCCTGGCGGACATGGCGGATTTCGCGACGGTGAACGAGGTCTACGGCCTCGCCTTCTCCCAGCCGTACCCCGCGCGTTCCACGATAGCGGTCGCCGGCCTGCCAAAGGCGGGCCTCGTGGAGATCGAGGCCATCGCCCTGGCATGATGGGACGGGAGCCGGACGGGTCGACGCGGGAACGCTCGGGAAGGACCCGGCCGTCCATGCCGACCGCCGCCGGCGTGCTGGTGTTCATCCTCGCGTTCGGCCTGTACTTCTCCGTGCACCTGGTCTCGCGCCGCTCGGACGCCTCGCTCCGCGAGCTTTCCCTCGCCATCGAGCTGGGAGCCGAGCGCCTGCTCCTGGCCCGTCTCCAGGCCCACGACGATCCCATGGCGGCGCCTCTGGATTCCGGCGATCTGGAGCGCATGGCCGAGACGGTCGAGCGCTTCGCCCCGATCGCGCGCCTCCTCAGGCTCTCGGACGGCGCGCACTCCCTCGACCGCACCTGGGCCGAATGGTTGGCGGCGCGCGCGGCCGGCGCACTCGGCGCGGAAAGCGACGCCGCCCTCCTCTCGGCCTTCAAGACCGCCCGGGAGGACATCCGGAACTACGCGAGCAGAATCGGCTCATCCTTCGACCTGGCCATGCTCCTGTTCGGCCTCACCCTGAGCCTCGGATCCGCCGGCGCGGTCGGCTCCTGGTCGGCCGCCCGATCGCACGAGCTGCGCAGGAACCTGGCCGAGCGGGCCTTCCGCATGTCGCTGGCCGCGGAGGACCGTGTCCGCACCGACATCGCCATGGAGTTGCATGACGACATCGCCCAGGACCTGATCGCTGCCCGCATGCAGTGCGAGCGGGCAGCCGCCGGCTCGGGGGGGCGCGATTCGCTGCCGGGACTCGCCGCCGCCACCATCTCCGCCGCCAGCGCCAAGATCCGCCTCATTTGCTCGGAGCTCAGGCCGACGGAGCTGCACGACCTCGGCCTCTCCGGCGCCATCGCCTCGCTCTGCGACGAGGTCGCCAGGCGCTCGGCCCAGCCCGTCGCCCGCGATCTGCCGGAGGAGCTGCCCCGCCTCGGGCCCGACACCGAACTCGCGCTCTGGCGCATAGTCCGCGAGGCGCTTTCAAACGCCGCGAAGCACTCGCGCGGCGGCATCCGCGTGACGGCGCGGGTGGCGGAAACGCCGCGCGGACTCAGGATGGAGGTCGAGGTCTCCGATGCCGGCTACGAGACGAAGGCCGAGACGCCCGCTGACGGAGTATCGTCCGGTTACGGTTTCGGCGTCATGAGGGAGCGCGCCCGCGCGGCCGGCCTCGGGCTCGCCGTGGACCTTGATCCCGCCGGATCGAGGATCCTCATCACGGCCCCGATGGGCGCACGTTCCGCGGACCGCAAGGAGTCAGGCGCATGAAAGGCACGCTCATCGTCGATGACCATCCGCTCTTCCGGCAAGGCCTCCGGGCGGCCCTCGAGTCCGCCGGAGACTTCGAGCCTTTCAGCGAAGCCGGTTCGGTGGTCGAGGCCCGCGCCGTCCTCGACGCGCCGGAAACGCAGGAGCTTCCGAAACCGGCCCTGGTCGTGCTCGACATCGGGCTCCCCGACTCCCCCGGCTTCGAGTTGCTGGAGCGGCATGCCGGCCTTCCGGGCGAACCGCGCTTTTTCATGCTGTCGATGCACCGCGAGCGCGCCGTGGCGCTGAAGGCGCTCCGCTCCGGCGCGGAGGGCTACGCCTCGAAGGAGATCCCGCTGGAGGCCCTGGTCCTGGCGCTCCGGCTCGTGCGCGCGGGCCAGACCTTCGTGGAGGCGGAAATCCTGCGCGACCTGCTCACCTACCGCTCGCCCCGGGAGGACGAGGAAGCCGCGGCGTTGGAGTCGATAGCGGGGCTTTCGGCGCGCGAGCGCGAGGCCTTCCTGCTCATCGCCGAGGGACGCGGCGCGAAGGAGCTCGCGTCCTCGCTCGGGGTGAGCCTCCGGTCCGCGGAGAATTACCGTTCCGCCATCTACCGGAAGCTGGAGATCCAGTCGGCCGCCGCGGTCGCGCGCCTGGCCATACGCGCGGGCCTGATCAAGGCCTGAGTCCGTCGTCAGGATTCGGGCGGGGGTGACGCGGATTCCCGCGTTTCTCGGAACCCGGGAGGGGCGGGCTTCCGTCCGCGCTTCCGAGCGCGCGCGCCGCCAGCAGGGCGGCGAGCGCGGCCGGGGCCTTGTCCACCAGGTTAACCGGAATGCGCGCCAGGAAGGCTGCCGAGAAGATGTCCTCGAACGCGAGCGCGAAGCCCGCCACGATGACGTCGATATTCGCGCCGGTACCTCCCCCGAACACGAAGGTCGCCACGATGGCCCCGAGCAGGGCGTTGGCGAAAGCCACGGAAACGGTGAGGAGCATGAAGCGCCCGATGAGCGGCTCGCGGCGCCGCCTCGTCTCGAGCCAGGTGAGCAGTGCGGTCGCCATCCCGCAGATGGCGAACGGAAGGTGCCGGAAGGCGAAGCCCTCGAACGGCTCCTGGTAGGCATTGGTCAGCAGCGCGGTGCCGAGCCCCCAGGGCAGGCCGAAGACGGCGGCCGAGAGCGCGGTCCCGACGCTGTCGAGAAAGAGCGGCACGCTGGTGAACAATATCAGCCGGTTGAGGGCGAGGTTGGCCAGGGGCAACGCGACGAGGGCGAGGAGGGCCGCGGGAAGCGGGGCGCGGAGCCGGGCGGCGAGGCTGGGTCGATCCATGCCATGACTATAGCGGGACGCGGACCGCGATCAAGTGCGGCGTCCGCGAATCCGCACACCCGCCTTGCGGATCCTCACGGAGTCCTTGCGAAACTGCCGGATTGCCCCTCCCGGCGGCCCCGGGTAGGATGCACGCGTCCGGACAGACTCCGGTCAATAAAAAATCGGCACGATTGAAAAAGTCGTGGGGAGCGTTTCGCCCCCCGGGATGGGAACACGGACCGCCGGCCGTGTTCCCATTTTTTTATCCGCCGGCGCTCGGGGCCGGGTTGCGGGCCTCAACCTTTTCCCGCGCCCCGGCTGGTCGCGACGACGTGCGCGGGGTACCATCTCCCTTGGTCCACACGCCCCGCGGCCTGAGGACCGAACGGAGGAAAGCATGAAAATGCACCTGTGCAAGAAATGCAAGGCGGTGGTCGAGGGAAGCGGAACTCCGGAGGGCAAGGGCTGCCCCGCCGGAGGCATGCACGACTACACCTACATCGCCGAGACCGGCCCGAAGTACCATCTCTGCTCGAAATGCCGGATACTCGTCAAAACCTTCGCAAAGCCCGCGGATTTCGGCTGCCCGGAAGGCGCCTACCACGAATGGACCTTCCTCGGCGAGGCCGGTCCGAATGCCTGGGCCTGCAAGCGCTGCGGCGCGCGCGTCGAGACCGCCGCCGCTCCCGAGCGCGCCAACTGCCCCGCGGGCGGTATCCACGACTGGAAAAAGGCCTGACGGACCCCACCCGGAATCCGAACCCGACCTGATCCTGCCGGCCTGCGGCACGCCGCCCGC
>JAKLEE010000142.1 GCA_022703215.1 Spirochaetota bacterium
CGCGGGATCGGCCTCGAGGAAGGGGGCTGCCGCGGCGCCGGCCGCGTTGGCTATGGCCACTTTCTTGGCGAGCCCGAGCGCGAAGCGTCCGGCGCCCGAGGCGAAGCGGTCCCAGTCGAAGCGCCGCGACTCCACCTCCCGAGCCACGTCGACATAGCGGACGATGGGGCCGGCGACGAGCTGGGGGAAGAGGCTGACGTAGAGCAGGAACTTGCCGAACGACCTCTGCGCCTTGGCGTGGCCGCGGTAGCAGTCGATGGTGTACGAGATGGTCTGGAAGGTGTAGAAGCTGATGCCGATGGGCAGGTTGAACTCGGGCACCGGGAGCGAAAGGCCCAGCAGCGAGTTCAGGTTCCCGGCGACGAAGCCCGAGTACTTGAAGGCGCCGAGCAGTCCGAGGTTGAGGACGAGCGAGGAAACGACAGCGGCTTTGGCCTTCCAGGTGCCCCTCCAGCGTTCGGCGGCCCGGCCATGGAAGTAGTCGACCGCGGCGCTGAACAGGAGCAGGATGACCCACACCGGTTCACCCCAGGCGTAGAAGAAGAGCGAGGCGGCCGTGAGGACGCCGTTGCGCCACGCCTGGTTCCTCGACGCGTAATGGAGCGCGAGCACCGCCGGCAGGAAGAGGTAGATGAATGTCAGGCTGGAGAAGACCATATCGTCCCGCTGATCGCCCCGTCATGGGGCGGCGCGCAGTATAGCCTCGCGGGACGCTTTATGCTAGCGACCCCGGTCCTGCGGCGTCCCTGCCGCTGTCCGGGCATGGGGAAAGGATCCGCTGTCCGCTAGCGACCGAGCGTTGCGGCGACCTTCGCCAGCGCCTCGAGGACGGGGCGGACCCGTTCCGGGTCGAGGTGGACGCCTTGCAGTTCCCGCGAAGCGTACTCCGAAGTGACGATCGCCGCGGGATACGCCTCGAACAGCGCGAGCGCGGCGCGGCGGGCGTCCGCGTCGAGGGCAAGCCTCGCCTGCGCCGGGTCCGCGGTCTTCACGCGGACCTTGGGATCGAAATCCGGGTCGCCGAGTTCGAGGTCCTGGAGGCCGAAAAGGGTCTTGCCGAGCCTTGTCATGGCGCCCTCGCGGGTCAGGCGCAGCGCGAAGGGGAGCGGAGCGGGCAGGTAGGCGCGGGCGACCGTCCAGGTTGACGAAGACTTGCCGCTGGACCTGGTTTCGAGCCAGACAGCCGCGCGGACGCCGGACAGCTCGCCCTGCACGCGCATTCCCGCGGCCTTGTCCAGGAGCGAACGGACGAAAGGCGGCAGCCTTTCGAGACCGGCCCGGAGCCGCTCGCCCTCGGGCGTGTCCAGCGCGGCTTCCGACGCGTCCCGGCCCTGTGCGAGGTGGAATCCGAGCGCCTCCGCGAGCGTACGGGCTTTGTCGACCTTTTTCCTCCCGGAGCGGGCCGAGAGGATGAACGAGGCGATGATCGTCCCGAGCACAAGGGCGGCGATGGCTATGGGCATGAGCGAGCTTGCGTCCTGCATGATCCCTCCGGGAGCCTTGGCTCGTCGGGAAAGCCGTCAGTTTCTTCCGCGCTCTTCGCCGACGCTCCCATGATCTACCGGATCGGCGTCCGGCGCAAGCGACCGGCGGCGTGCGCGGCCGGTCGGCGTCACAGGCCTTTCGCTCAGCGGCGCGCGCGCGGGGGCCGATAAGGAAGCATGCAGCTAACCTTCCGCTGGTACGGCGAAGCCGACCCGATCCCGCTCCCGTACATCCGGCAGATTCCCGCCATGCGCGGCGTAGTCGCGGCCCTCTACGACGTGGATCCCGCGGAGCCCTGGCCCCGCGCGCGGCTCGCGTCGATGCGTTCGCGCATCGAGGAGCACGGCCTCGAATTCCGGGTGGTGGAATCCATTCCCGTCCACGAGGACGTCAAGCTGGGCCTCCCTTCGCGCGACGGGCGTATCGAGGCTTTCAACGCGAGCCTGCGGGTCGCGGGCGAGGTGCTCGGGCCGCGTTCCCGCGCGACGGGATCCGAGGCGCCCGTCGTGGTCACTTACAATTTCATGCCCGTCTTCGACTGGCTCAGGACGGACCTGGTGCTCCGCAACCCGGACGGATCCACCTCGCTCTATTACGACCAGGACCGAGTCGACGCCACCGACCCCTTCGAGGACAGCTTCGACCTGCCCGGCTGGCTGACCCGCTACGGGCGGGACGAGCAGGCGCGCCTCGTGGAGCGGTACCGCGAGCTCGGAAGCGAGGAGCTGTGGAAAAACTACGAATACTTCCTCAAGGCGGTCCTCCCCGTCGCTGAGAAGGCCGGCGTCTTCCTGGCGGTCCATCCGGACGACCCGCCCTGGCCCGTGTTCGGCATCCCCCGGATAGTGACCGATGCGGCTGCGCTCAGGCGCATCGCCGGGATGGCGCCGTCGCCCGCCAACGGCATCTGCTTCTGCGCGGGCACTTTCGGGTCGAGCGCCGACAACGACGTCCCGTCGATGGCGGCGGAATTCGCCGGGCGCATCCGCTTCGCCCACCTGCGCAACATCCGGCGCTCGGGAAGGCGGACCTTCGCCGAGACCGCCCACTGGACTGGCTCCGGCAGCCTGGACATGGGCGCCATCGTGCGGGCCCTGGTCTCGGGCGGCTTCGAGGGACCGGTACGTCCTGACCACGGTCGCATGATCTGGGGCGAGGAAGGCAAGCCGGGTTACGGCCTCTATGACCGCGCGCTCGGCAGCCAGTACCTTCTCGGCCTCGTCGAGCAGGCACGGGCGACGCTAAAATAAAACGCGCCGGAAGCTAGGCTCGCGGCGCGTCGCTGGAGCGGCGCGCGGACCTTCGTCCGCGCGGTCCCTCTTCTATTCCTTGGTCTCGACCACCTCGGCCTTCGGGGCGTTCGACTTGACGCTCTCGATGCCGTTCATGCAGGAATCCTTCGAATTGTACGCTTCGCTCGTGGCGATGATCTGGCCGTTGGCGGCCTTGAGCCGGAAGCGGAATTTCTTGGCCTTGTCCTGGTACCACTCGAATTTCGCAGCCATCTCGTCCTCCTTGATAATCGGTCTTCTGACGCCGCCGTGCACCACGGCTGGCGCCACGACTACATGGTAAGGCTTTTTCGGCGCATTTCAAGCCGGTTTCCGGCGCATTCGGGAGGGCCGGGGCATTCGGAGAGGCAGGGCCGCGCTCAGGTGGCAGCACCCGACAGGAAAAAAGCGGCGATGCGATGGAGTTCCGCCGGTTCCGCCTCCGGATCGGCGTCGGCCGCGAGCCGGGCGAGGGTCGGCCGGTTCCGCTCTCCGTCCTCGACGGCCCGGGCCACTGCGAGGTGGGCCGCGAGCTCGCGGAGCAGGCCGGACCGCGAAAGCGGCTTGTCGTGCCCTTCGACGTAGGTCTCGGCCGGCAGGGCGAGCAATCGCTCGACCAGGGCGAGGAAGCGCCCGGAACGGTAGGCGACGGGTTTCTCGTAGTACGCCGGACCGAGTATGTCGCCGAGGAAGGCCGTGCGCGCCGCGCGGTCGAGGATGACGAGTCCGTCGGCGGAGTGGTCGTTCGGAATCCATTCGAGCAGGACGGGCCGGTCGCCGAGCTCGAGCTCGAGCCGCTCTTCGACCATGAAGGTCGGCAACGCGAGGCGGATGTCGCGGGAAGCGCCATATTCGACGCCGATCATGCGCGCGCAAAACTCGATCTCTTCGCCCGAGGCCACGCGCGCGGCGAGCGATCCGTCGTCCCAGGCCCAGTCCCGCATTCGCGCCAGCGCGTCGAACGTGGACCGGTGGGCCAGGGCCGGAACGCCGAGCGCGGAAAGGCCGAAGCTGTGGTCCCAGTGCCAGTGGGTGAGCGCTACCAGGTCGGGCGTGCGGCCGGATGCGTCGCGCAGGGCCTCGACGAAGGCGAGGGCGTGGCGGGGCGAAGCGCCCGAGTCGACCATGAGGACGCGCTCGGTTCCGACGACGGCACCGAGCGCGGGCCGGTCGTTGCGCGCGTCATGTTCCGAGCGCCAGAGTCCGGGCGCGATTTCCGCGATGCCGATGCGTTCGAATCCGTGCATGGGGCGCCGTTCCTCCGAAAGACAAGCATAATCCGGCTGGGCCGCCGGGTGAAGGCCACGAGCCGCGTTTTCCGCCCGTGGGGACGGCCGCTTCACCCCGCGGCCCCGGGCGTTCTATACTGGTCCCATCAATCGAACGGAGCCCGCCATGAAGAAGCTGTCCCGGATACTCGCCGTCGCGCTTTCCGTCCTCGTCGCGCTTGTCGCCCTCGCCGCGCTCGCGGTGTTCCTCATGGTCGACCATCCGCGCCAGACCCAGCCGGCTTTCCTCGAATCGGGGGAAGGCGCGCCCCGACTGCGCCACGGCCAGGAGCTCACGGTGCTTTCGTGGAACGTGCAGTACTTCGCGGGGAAAGGCTATGTCTTCTTCTACGACCTCTGGGACGGCTCGGGGCCCGACGAAGTGCCCTCGGAGGAGGCGATCGCGCTGACGCTCGAAGGCGCCGCGGCGCTCGTCCGCGAAATCGATCCGGATATCATCCTTTTGCAGGAAATCGACGAAGATTCGGGACGGACCTATTTCGGCGACCAGCTCGCGCTTTTCCGCGGCCTCATCGGTCCCGCCTGGAGGGTGGAGGCGAGCGCGTGGTACTGGCGGGCGTCCTTCGTGCCGCATCCGCGCGTCATGGCGAAAGTCGGCATGAAGCTCGCCGTCCTCTCAAAGTACGAGATTTCCGCGGCGACGCGCCACCAACTGCCGCGCATGGGCGGCGACCCGGTCACCCGCGCCTTCAATTTCCGCCGCGCCGTGCTCGAGGCGCGCCTTCCGGTCGAGGGCGGCGGCGAGCTGGCCGTCCTGACCACGCACCTGGACGCGTTCGCGCAGGGCGACGACACCATGGCCCGCCAGGTCGCGAAGCTCGAGAACCTCGTAGACGGGCTTTCCGCCGAGGGTGTCCCGTGGATAGCATCCGGAGACTTCAACCTCCTGCCTCCGGGGCGCGCCTACGGCGACCTTCCCGCGGAGCAGAGTGTCTACTACCAGAAGGAAACCGAGCTCGCGCGCTTTTTCGGCAAGTACGGCTCCGTCCCCCCGCTCGAGGCCATGGACGGGCCGGAGCGCGCCGCGTGGTACACCCACTTCCCGAACGACCCCGCCGTGTCCGCGCCGGACCGCACCATCGACTATTTCTTTTTCCCGAAAACGCTGGAGCTCAAGGAGGCGAGGATAATCCGCGACGACGCTCTCTCGCTCTCCGACCACCTGCCCATGTTCGCGCGCTTCGTCATTCCGTGAGCGGCCCGGCTCCGCGCTTTTCATCGCGCTTGCCGCCCCCGCCGTCCGATAACGCGCTCGCGCTCGCGTGGGCGCGGCGGAAGGCGGCCGGGCTCGAACTCATCGACCTGGCCGACTCGAACCCCACGCGGGTCGGCGCCTCGTTCCCGGAGGCGGAGTTCCTCGCGGCTCTCGAGGACGGACGCAACGCGCGCTACGAGCCCGATCCGCGCGGACTCTCCCGCGTGCGCGAAGCCATTGCCGCGCGCCTCGCGCGCGAAGGCGCAGGCGGAGACTTCGACCCGGAGCGGATATTCTGCGCGGCCAGCACGAGCGAGGGGTATTCCTGGCTATTCAAGCTGCTCTGCGATCCCGGCGACGCCGTCGCCGTGCCCCGTCCCGGCTATCCGCTCTTCGACTACCTCGCCGGCCTCGAGGCCGCGCGCGCCGTGCCGTACCGCCTCGAGTACGTCCATCCTGAGGGCTGGCGCGTCGACCTGGACTCGCTCGAGGCGGCGCTCGTCTCGGGCGGCGTCAGGGCCATCGTCATCATCAACCCCAACAACCCCACCGGCTCCTACGTGGGCGGCGCCGAGCGCGAGGCCGTCGTCTCGCTCGCCTCGCGCCATGGCTCCGCCCTGGTGGTCGACGAGGTGTTCAGGCCCTACGCCCTCGAATCGGCGGCCGCGGCGAGCTTCGCCTTCGAGGAGCGCGTGCCGACCTTCGTGCTCGACGGCATGTCGAAGCTCGCGGGCTCGCCGCAGCTCAAGCTGGGATGGATCGCGCTCGGCGGTCCGTCCGCCTGGCGCGCCGATGCCGCCGCGCGGCTGGAAGTCATAGCGGACTCCTACCTTTCCGCTTCCGCCATGGCGATGAACGCCGCGCCGACCCTGCTCGCCGGCGCGGACCGCTTCGTGGCCGGGCTGCGCGGCCGGCTCGCGCGCAACCTCGCCTCGCTCCGCGCGTCGCTCGAGGCACCGGATTCGCCCTTCCGCGTGCTCACCTGCCACGGGGGCTGGACCGCCCTGGTGGAGGCCCCGCGCTTCGAGCCGGAGGAGGATTTCGCCCTGAAGCTGATCGAGGAGGACGGCGTCCGCGTCCACCCCGGGCACTTCTTCGATCTCGAGCGGGACGGCGTCTACGCCCTGAGCCTCATCCTCGAGCCGGAACGCTTCGACCGAGGCGTCGCGCTGTTCAGGCGACGCTTCGGGGAAGCCATCGGGTAGGGGAAGCGCGGTCCCGTTCAATCCGCGGGGGAAAGCTCCAGGAAGGCGAGCGCCGCTTTCAGTTCGGGCGTCAGCGACTCGAGGGCCCGCCGCACCAAAG
>JAKLEE010000143.1 GCA_022703215.1 Spirochaetota bacterium
CCGGCGCTCGAGCTGCTCCGCCTGGCCATCCCGCGGCGCGTCTACTCGAACGACCACATGGACTATGTCGCCGCCGCCTTCGCCAACGTGTTCGCGCGCCGCGACTCCATCCGCCGCGGCTTGCGCATCGTACGCGAGGCGCCCATCCTCCGGCACTTCACCGTGGAGCTCGAACGGACCTTGTAGACATAAGACCACGTTGCCGATTCGCCGATACTCCCTATATAGTGGACCGGGAGGCGACGATGACCCACGAGATCACCTGCGAATGGAAGGGCGACATGGCCTTCGAGGCCGTGGTGAACGGCCACCGGCTCACTCTCGACGCGGAGGAGCAGTTCGGCGGCAAGGACTCGGGCCCACGCCCGAAGAGCCTGATGCTCGTCTCCCTCGCCGGCTGCTCCGGCATGGACGTCATATCCATACTCCGCAAGATGCGGGAACCGGTCAGCTGGTACGACATCAAGGTGTCGGGAGAGCTTACCGAGGAGCATCCCAAGTACTACGCGCGCATCAAGCTGGTCTACCGCTTCAAGGCGTCCGACGGCCTCAAGGCCGAGAACGTTGAGAAGGCGGTGCGGCTCTCGCAGGAGAAATACTGCGGCGTGTCCGCGTTGCTCCGCATGGCCGTGCCCGTCGAATGGGAGATCGAATACGTCTAGGCCCGAGCGCTCCCAGCTATCCGCCTACGCGTTCCCGCTCTTCCTCACGACCGCGTTGACCGGCGGGCTCCTCGCCATCGCCGCCATGTTCTCCCCGGCACTCGGCCCGCTCGAGGTCGAGCCGCCCGCGCCGGTACCGGTGGACCGGCCGACGGTGCTGGCGCTCCACTCGTATGCCCTCGACTTCGCCTGGACCCGGTCCGTCGACGACGGCATCGAGGCGGCCCTCGACGGCAAGGTCACGCTGGTCCGCGAATTCCTCGACGCGAAGCGTTCGACCGCGCCGGATTACCTCGACCGGGTGGAGCGGGCTATCGCGGCCAGGCACGGCCCCGACGCCTTCGACGCCGTCATCGTCTCGGACAACGTCGCCTACGAGTTCATGGCCGAGCGCGGGGGCCGGCTCTTCCCCGGCGTTCCGGTAGTGTTCTGCGGCATCAACGACTGGAGCCCGGAGCTCGCCGCGCGCCTTCCCGGCGCCGGTGGGGTCGTCGAGATCGTGGACTATGCCGGCACCGCGCGACTCGCCCTGGAACTCTTCCCCGGGCTGCGGCGCCTGGTACTGTTCGGCGACGGCAGCTCCGGAGAACGCGGCACCGAGGCGGACGCCCGCAGGCAGATCGCGGCCGCCCTGCCCGATCTCGAGCTGGTCCCGGGAAGCGGCGCGGGTCTCTTCGAGGCCGCCGAAGCCGCCGGATTCCGAGGCGGGGCGGAGGGCGATTCGGCCATCCTTCTGCTATCCTACGTGAAGGACGGCGAAGGCCGGGTCTGGCCGGCCGGCGACATCGCCAACATCCTGGCGGAGAAGTCGGGCCTGCCCGTGTTCACGTCCCACGACGCGTTCTTCGCGCCGCCCGCGATCGGCGGGTCGATGGTCCGCGGCCACGACCAGGGCCGGCGCGCCGGCGAGATCGCGGGCGCCTTGCTCGAGGGCGCCGCGGCGCCGCGGGTAGAGACCGAAGGCACTCCGCCGGTGCGGCTCGTGGACTGGTATGTCTACCAGTCGCGCAGACTCGGCGTACGCCCGCCTGAAGGGTACGAGTTCCGGGGCGAGCCGGTTTCCTTCGCCCGGCGCGAACCCAAGGCCACCTGGTTCGCGGCCGGCGCGCTCGTCGTCGCGGTGGCGGCGCTCTTCCTCCTCTACCGGCTCTGGAACCGCTCGGTCGAGGCGCGGATCGAGGCGCTCGACGCCGCCGCCCGCTTCCGCGCCATGTTCGACAGCCTGCCCATCGGCGCCGCGATGCACCGCCTCGTCCGCGACGCCGAAGGCAAGCCCACGAACTACCGCATACTCCAGGTGAACCCGGCCTTCGGTCCCATACTGGGACTGCCGGGCAGCAGCGCCGAAGGTCGCCTCGCGAGCGAGGTCTACGGCGGCGCGGTCCTGCTCGAGCGCTACGCGCGCGTCGCTGCGACGCTCTCGCACGAGGGCTTCGAGCTCGAATTCGGCAAACAGACCCTACAAGTCTCGAGCTACGGCACCGGCGACGACGGCTTCGTCACCATGTTCGAGGACATCAGCGAGCGCAAGGAAGCCGAGCGACGCCTCGCCGCCGCGGAGGAGCGCTACCGCCTGGCGGTGGAAGCCACCGAAGACGTCATCTGGGACTGGCACGTCGCCTCGGGCGACTTCACGTTCTCGCCGCGCTGGTACGAAATGACCGGCTATTCCGAAGCCGAGCTGCCGCCGAGCTACGATTCCTGGGCGGCCATCGTGCATCCGGACGACGCGGCAAAGACCATCGGCTACGCCCGTCGCAAGGCGCCCGACGGCCGCCGCTATGTCCACGAATACCGCATCCTGACCCGCGACCGTCGCGAGCTCTGGATCGAGGAGCGCGGGCGGGTCGTCGAGGCGGACGCGTCCGGCAGGCCGCGGCGGGTCATCGGATCCTTCACGGACGTCAGCGCCCGCCGCCGCATGCTCGACGAGATCAACCGCAACGCGGGCGAGCTTTCGCGGAAGAACGAGGAGCTCGAGCGCTTCGCCTACACCATCTCCCACGACCTGAAGAGCCCGCTCATAACCATCAAGGGCTTCCTCACCTTCCTGGAAAAGGACTTCGCCGCGGGCAACGCCGAGCGCTTCGCCAAGGACCTCGCGCGCATCGGCGGCGCGGCCGACCGCATGCAGGAGCTCCTCTCGGACATCCTCGAATTCTCGCGCGCGGGAAGGGATCCAGGCCCGCCGAAGCGTTTCCCCGCCCGGGACCTCATCGAGGAGGCGCTCGAGAACCTCGCGGAAGGCATAAGGCGGCGAGGGGCGAAGGTCGAGCTCGAAGTGCCCGGGTTGGAACTGTCGGGAGACCGGACGCGCATCCTCGAGCTCTTCCAGAACCTGCTGGAGAACGCCCTCAAATACTCGGGGGAACGGCCCGACCCGGTCGTGGCGGTGCGCGGCTACGCCTCGGGCGGCATGGCTCGCTTCCGCGTGGAGGACAACGGCATCGGCATCGAGGGCGAGTACCTCGAAAACGTGTTCGGCCTGTTCAACAAGCTGGACCCCAAGAGCGAGGGCACCGGCCTCGGCCTGGCGCTCGCGCGCCGCATCGTCGAGCAGCACGGAGGCCGCATCCGCGCCGAGTCCGAGGGCCCGGGAAAGGGAAGCGCCTTCGTGGTGGAACTGCCGCTCGCTCCGCCCGCCGGGACGGAATAGCCCCGCGCCCGGCGCGACCCCTCGCTTGCGCCGGAGCGGGCCGCGAACCTATACTCAAAAAGCGTGCACCGCCCAGCGCGGGACGCATTCCAAGGAGCAGCCATGGATTTCGACGCCCTCTACGACGACTGCGCTCGCCTCCTCGCGGGTTCCGGCGATCCGCGGACCCGTCTCCAGGCCCTCTGCGACCTGGTCGCGGGCAAGGTTCCCCACTACGACTGGTTCGGATTCTACATAGCGGCCAAGGCGGAGAAAGTGCTGGTCCTCGGCCCCTTCACGGGCGAGCCGACCGACCACGTCCGCATCCCCTTCGGCGCGGGCATCTGCGGACAGGCGGCGGCCGACGGCGAGACCTTCGTGGTGGACGACGTAACGGCGGAGTCGAACTACCTGGCCTGCTCGCTCAAGGTCAAGAGCGAGATCGTGGTACCCGTGCCCGCCCCCGACGACACCGTCGCGGGGGAGATCGACATCGACAGCCACTCGAAAGCCGCGTTCGGCATCGACGACGTGGCCTTCCTCGAGCGGCTTTCCATCCTCGTCGCCAAGGACGTCCAGGCCTTGCGAGCCTAGAGCCGCCCCCGGCCCGCGCCCCCCGGCGGGCGGCTTGATCAAATCCCTCGAATTTCCCTATAATCGGCCGAGCAGGGGTTATCACCTTCAGCGAGCTGTTCCCCGAAGTCCTCGGGCCGGCCGCCTCGATCCGTAACCGACGATGCCGCTACCCGGCGGCGCCGACGGTCTTCGGGTAGAGCGACGGACGGCGCGATACCGAAGTCCCCAGCCAGACCGAACCATTCGCACCGGGTCCCGACCGAAAGCCGGGGTGGGTGCGGGATCGCCACGCAAACTGAACGAAGAGGTAGAGACGAATGGCCTTCGACATCACCAAGATGCGCAATATCGGCATCAGCGCCCACATCGACTCGGGCAAGACGACGCTGTCCGAGCGCATCCTGTTCTATTGCAACAAGATCCACGCCATCCACGAGGTGCGCGGCAAGGACGGCGTCGGCGCCACCATGGACAACATGGACCTCGAGCGCGAGCGCGGCATCACCATCCAGTCCGCCGCGACCAATGTCCAGTGGAAGGACACGACGATCAACCTGATCGACACCCCCGGCCACGTCGACTTCACCATCGAGGTGGAACGCTCGCTCCGGGTGCTCGACGGCGCCATCCTCGTGCTCTGCGCGGTCGGCGGCGTCCAGTCGCAGACCCTCACGGTGGATCGCCAGCTCAAGCGCTACTCGGTGCCCCGCCTCGCCTTCATCAACAAGTGCGACCGCACCGGCGCCAACCCCTACCGCGTCAAGAACCAGATCGTCGAGAAGCTCGGCCTCAACGCCGTCTTCCTCACGCTGCCCATCGGCCTCGAGGACAAGCTCGAGGGCCTGGTGGACCTGGTGAACATGCGCGCCGTCTACTTCGACGGCGAGGGCGGCGTCGACATCCGCTACGCCGAGATTCCCGCGCACATGGCCGCCGACGCCGAGAAGTACCGCGAGGAACTGCTCGACAACGCCTCGATGTTCTCCGACGAGCTGGCCGAGGCCTACCTCGAGGGCGTCGTCGATCCGGACATGCTCATGAAGGCCATCCGCGCCGGCACCATCGCGCAGCAGCTCGTGCCGGTCTTCGTCGGATCGGCCTACAAGAACAAGGGCGTCCAGGTCCTGCTGGACGGCGTTACCCAGTACCTGCCCAATCCCACCGAGGTCAAGAACATCGGCCTCGACCTGGACAAGAACGAAGAGAAGGTCGAGCTCCTCGCCGACCCGAACGCCAAGACCGTGGCCCTCGGCTTCAAGCTCGAGGATGGCCAGTACGGCCAGCTGACCTACGTCCGCATCTACCAGGGCATGATCAAGAAGGGCGACGAGCTCTACAACATCCGCTCGCGCAAGAAGTTCAAGGTCGGCCGCCTGGTGCGCATGCACTCCGCCTCGATGGAGGACATCGCCGAGGGTCAGTGCGGCGACATCGTGGCCCTGTTCGGCATCGAGTGCGCCTCCGGCGACACTTTCTGCCACCCCGACCTCAACATCGCCATGACCTCCATGTTCGTGCCCGAGCCGGTCATCTCGCTGGCCATCGAGCCGAAGGACAAGAAGAGCGCGGACCAGATGGCCAAGGCGCTCAACCGCTTCACCAAGGAAGACCCGACCTTCCAGACCTACGTCGACCCCGAGTCCAACCAGACCATCATCAAGGGCATGGGCGAGCTCCACCTCGACGTGTACATCGAGCGCATGAAGCGCGAGTACAAGTGCGAGGTCGAGACCGGCATGCCGCAGGTCGCCTACCGCGAGGCCATCTCGACGCGTGCGGACTTCAACTACACCCACAAGAAGCAGACCGGCGGCTCCGGCCAGTACGGCCGCGTCGCGGGCTACATCGAGCCGGTGGAGGAGAAGGTCTACGAGTTCGTCGACATGGTGAAGGGCGGCGCCATCCCCAACGAGTACATCCCCTCCTGCGACAAGGGCTTCAAGGAGTCCGTCAAGAAGGGCTCGCTCATCGGCTTCCCCATCGTCAACGTCCGCTGCGTCATCAACGACGGCCAGAGCCACCCGGTCGACTCCTCCGACATCGCCTTCCAGCTCGCGGCCATCGGCGCCTTCCGCGAGGCCTACGACAAGGCCAAGCCGATCATCCTCGAGCCGATCATGAAGGTCGAGGTCGAGGGCCCGACCGAGTTCCAGGGCAACATCTTCGCCTCGGTCAACCAGCGCCGCGGCATGATCACCTCCAGCAACGAGGAGGGCGCCTTCTGCCGCGTCGAGGCCGAGGTTCCGCTCTCCGAGATGTTCGGCTACTCCACCGCGCTCCGCTCCATGACCCAGGGCAAGGCGGAGTTCACCATGGAATTCCTCAAGTACGGCAAGGTTCCCACCAGCGTCTCCGAGCAGCTCCGCAAGGACTACGAGGAGAAGCGCAGGAAGGAACAGGGTCGCTAGCGGACTCTCGATCCGGACGGCCGCCTACCGGGCGGCCGTCGCGTTCCAGGACGCTTCCGATTCGCGCTTGCCCGCGGAACCGTAAGCGGTATAATCGAAGGCGGCGACCTTTGCGGAACCGCCTTCCCGCGCCCGACCCGTCGGTCGCGGCGAACGGCGAGCCTTCCCGCCCCGCGCGGGAGGCGCAC
>JAKLEE010000144.1 GCA_022703215.1 Spirochaetota bacterium
CGTTCAGTATAAAATCCGCCACCGTGTCGACCTGCTCGGCGACGAGCAGCGTGCGTTTCCGCCCGAGCAGCGACGGGGCGGCGTCGAATTCGCGTTCGAGGCGCCAGTCCTCGCGGCCGACCCACTGGACCCCGAGCTCGTTGCGGTCGAAATACGGGTCCGGAAGCTCGCCGGACGCGATCAAGGCGCTCATCAGGTCGCCCGGCACGGCCATCGGCCTCCGGCTGCCGTCGGCGACGCGAGCCAGCGTCCACGCTCCCGCGAGCTCGATGCATTCCATAATGTTGCTCCCTTCGCGGTTCAGTATAAGCCCGACGGAATCGCCGTTTTCGAAAATTTCCCGTTGACGGCGGCGAACGCTCATGGTATAGCATAGTTGGTTGGATAAATCAACCAACAAAACGTGTCGGGACGGCGGAGTTCATGGGGCGGTCGGCCACGCGGTGCCGCCGCCGCGGACCCGGCGCTACCCGGTTCGGATCGCCGCCGGATGAGAGTCCGCCGCGCGGCCGACGCTGAAGGCAAGAGGGAGGCAGGGCATGCCGTGGTCGGGCAGGGAGACGGCAGACACCGCATCGCGCATCGTCAGGGAAATCTGGCGACACCCCGGCGTCTCCCGCTCGGGTTTGGCCGAGCGTCTCTCGGTCGACAAGTCCACCGTCACCAACCAGGTCGCGCGCCTCATCGAGGGCGGCGTCGTGGTCGAGCTCGAGGAGGGCGACGCGAGCGCCCGCGGCGGCCGCAAGCCCATCCGCCTTTCCGTCAATCGCGACTACGGCCGCGTGCTCGGCATCGAGATCCAGGTCGAGTCCTGGGTGGCGGTGCTCGTCGACCTCGCGGGAGACGTGCTCGGCGAGGTGCGCGGAGAGCGGCCCGTGCGCGAGGGCAATTTCGCGGAAGCCGCGCTCGCCATCGTCGCCGAGGCCCGGGCCGCGCTCGTGCCGGAAGGCGCCCGTCTGCTCGGCGTGGGCGTCGGCACGGGCGGTCTCATCGACCTCAAGAAGAGCGTCATCCGCTATTCCGTGCCGCTCGGCATCTCGAAGCCGATCGACTTCCACCGCGACGTCGCAGCGCGGCTCGACGTGCCCTGCCTCATAGAAAACGACGCCAACTGCTGCGCCTGGGGCGAGCTCGCTTTCAACAAGGGCGAGGACCTCCGCAACTTCCTCTTCGCGCTGGTGGAGTTCCGCAAGGACCACGTCAGCCGCGACGGCTACGGCGGCATGGGCATCGGCCTCGGCATCGTCGTGGGCGGCAAGCTCTGGTCCGGAGCCCACGGCAACGCCGGCGAGTTCCGCTCCGTGCTCTGCGACGGCTCCGGCGAGCTCCAGGTCTCCGCCCCGAAAGACCTGGTGCGCCGCGCCGGCGAGGACTCCAGCGCCCTGTTCACCGTCGCCGACGAGGTGGCGCGCAACGTCGCCATGCTCGTCAACACCATGGATTTCGAGCGGGTCTTCGTGGGCGGCGACATCGAGAGCCTGCCCATCGACTTCCCGGCCCTGCTCGGGCGGCGCCTCGCGGACAACTGGATGTACCCCTTTCCCGTTTCCGCGCGCATCGACTACTCGAGCCTCGGCAACCGCGCCGTGGCGTTCGGGGCCGCCGGCATGGTCCTCGACAATCTCGTCTCGAGCCGCCTCCTTCTCGCGGAGGACGGCTCTTCCCTTCCTGGCTCGAACCCCGCAGGGGGTGGCAATAGTTTCGCGGAGAGGGACTCGCGGGTCCCGGGAGGCATTCGATGAAGAAGCTGATCATCGTCGCTCTGATGATCGCCGTCGCCGCGTCCTTGCAGGCGCAGGTGACGCTCAAGGTCCTCAACTACCAGCAGGCCGACCAGGCCGGGTACCTCGAGGACGTCGCAATCTGGGAGCGGTTCGAGGAACTGAACCCGGACATCACGCTCGAGATGGAGATCCTGTTCAACGATCCCTACCACGAGAAGCTGCAGGCCTACGCCGCCGCCGGCACGCTGCCCGACGTCTTCTACGTCTGGCCGGGCGCCCGCTCCGCCGTCATCCACGAGAAGAAGCTGGCCAAGGACCTGGGCAAGCTGCTCGGTCCCGACTACCTCAAGAACTTCACCGGCGCGGCCACCAACCCGAAGAACCAGCTCGGCGGCTACCTCGTGCAGCTTCCGCAGTCCTTCACCTACACCTCGGTCATGTACGTCAACGTGAAGCTGCTCAAGGACAACGGCTTCGCGGTCCCGAAGACCTACGCCGACCTCAAGAAGATGGTCCCGAAGCTCAAGGCCAAGGGCATCGCGGTCATGATGCTGCCCAACAAGGACGGCTGGCCGGGACAGTCCTGCCTCTTCTCCACCGTCGCGGGCCGCATCGCGGGCGACAAGTTCTTCGACGACGTGCTCGCCGGCAAGGCCAAGTTCACCGACAAGGCTTTCGTCGACTCGCTGAAAGTGGTCGAGGACCTCTACAAGGATGGCATCATCCAGCGTTCCGACAACGCCATCGGCTACGGCGAGGGGCCCGGCCTCTTCGCCTCCGGCAAGGCCGCCATCTTCCTCGACGGCGACTGGCGCACCGGCGCGTACATCACCGACAAGGCATCCGGCAAGGCCCTCATCGACCCGAAGGCCCAGGCCAGCGACTTCGCCCTGCTCCCGATCGTGGCGCTGCCCGGCGAGAAATTCCCCGGCGTCAACTCCGCGGTCGCCGGCACCGGCTGGGCCGTCTCCGGCTCCCTTCCCGCGGGCTCCGCGAAGGAAGAGGCCGCCGCCCGCCTGATCAAGTACCTCTATTCCGAGGAAGTCCAGGCCATCCGCTACTCGACCGGCGCCTACGTCCCGACGCGTCTCGGCGTCAAGGCGACGCTCGAGCCGCTCCCGGCCATGCTGCCCGGTTTCTACGCCGCCAACCCGAAGACCAGCTACGTCATCGACGGCGTGCTCGATCCGGCCGTGTACAACGTGATCAACGACGGCCTGGTGGCCATCGGCAACGGCACCAAGACCGCCGCCGTGGTGGCCAAGGAAGTCCAGGCCGCGTTCGAAGCCTGGAAGGCCACGAAGAAGTAAGCGAGTAACGCGCGGGAAGGGGGGAACGGCCTGAAGCCCTTTCCCTTTCCCGCGAGAGCCCGGATCCGCCGCCGCGGAAGCGGGCTCCGGTACCGGCGCGCCCGGGTCCGATGGAAGCCCGGTTCCGGACGCGCGCGAGCAGGGAGCGGGTTGTCGGGACGGCTCTTCCGCCCCGGCAACCCGCTCGGGTACCGTCCGTGTCAGGACCCCGCGGAGCCCGAGGCCGAATCGTCGCGGCCCGTCGCCCGAGGGTCGGCGAGAGCCCCCGCGTACGGAGGAAACAGTGACCCACGCGAAACGGATCGACCGCGAGGCGGGCAGGGCCTACTGGATGATGATCCTGCCCGCCTTCCTCATCTACCTGGCCGTCATGGCCTTCCCCATCGTGCTGTCCTTCATCCTGTCCATATCGGACTATTCCGGCGGCAAGATGTTCGGCGAGAACGCCGAGAAGTGGAGCCTGGTCGGCTTCGCGCAATACCTGCGGGTGGTCAGGGATCCCTGGTTCTGGAACGCCCTCAAGAACAACCTGTACATCGTGGGCATCTCGGTCTTCGGCCAGCTGCCGCTCGGCTTCGTTTTCGCCTACATCATCTACCGCAGGCTTGTGAAGGCGCCCGGTTTCTGGCAAGGCGTGCTCTACGTGCCGAACATCATCTCGATCATCGTGGTGGGACTCCTCTGGCAATCGATCTTCTCGCCGAACGGCCCCATCGCGCAGGTGATAAACGACCTCGCGCGCGGCGAATTCCAGGGCAAGCTGGCGGCCATCATGGACGGCGTCGGCCACCTCGACCTCTCCGACGGCGCGCTCTCGCGCATCCTGGACCTGGGGGGGCAGGCCGCCCGGGACATGTTCACCGATCCGGTTCCCGAGCTCCGCGACCTGCTTTCGAGCTACGGGGCGGAAGAGGGCGCGATGGTGGTGAACGACCTCACGAACCTCCTCGTTAACCGCTGGACGCCGGAGTTCCTCAATGTCAAGGAAGTGGCGATGCTGCCCATACTCTTCGTCATCCTCTGGATGTACACGGGCATGTACCTGATCCTCTTCCTCGCCAACATGCAGAAGATCGACGCGCAGATCATCGAGAGTGCCCGCATCGACGGCGCCAACGAGATGCAGGTCATGCGGCACATCATCATTCCCGCCCTGACCGGCACCATCGTCAATTCGGCCATCCTCGCCATCTCGGGCTCGCTCTCGAGCTTCGCCCTGATCTTCGCCTTGACGGGCGGCGGCCCGGGGCGCATCACCGAGATCCTCTCCATATACATGTACCGGAGCGCCATGTCCGGCAGCCGCGACTATCCGCTCGCGAACGCCATCGCGCTCATCATGGTCGTCATCAGCATCCTGCTCATCGTCCTCACCAAGGCGATCGAGAAGCGTTGGGGAGGGAAGGAAGAATGAAAACCGAAGCGAACGTCCGCGTCCGCGCGCGCGGCCTTCTCGGCTCGGCGCTCGCCAAGGCCGCGGCCTACCTGGTCATGGGGACCTTCACGCTCATGACGGTCTACCCGCTATTCTGGCTGACCATGAATTCGTTCAAGACCACGCGCGAGTTCCAGGTCAACATGCTCGGGCTTCCCATGGACCCGACCCTCGAGAATTTCAGGATGGCCTGGGAATTCGGCGAGTTCAGCAAGCTTTTCCCGAACTCCTTCATCTACACCATCGGCACCACGGCGCTCGTGATAGCGCTCTCGGTGCTGGCGGGCTTCGCCTTCGCCAAGATTCCGCGGCGCGTGACCAAGTGGATCTACGGCAGCTTCGTCGTCGGCATCCTGCTGACCATCAACACCCTGATGATCCCCCTCTTCATCGAGGTGACGATCCTCGGCATCTACAACACGCGGCTCGCCGTCCTGCTCGTGTACGTCGGCGCGGGCCTGCCCATCGGCATCTACCTGTCGACCGAGTACATCCGCGGCATACCGACGGCGCTCGTCGAGAGCGCGCGCATCGACGGCGCGGGCTACTTCACCATCTTCCGCCGCATCATCCTGCCCATGGCCGCGCCGGTGGCGACCACGCTGGCCATCCTGCAGATCTGCTCCACCTGGAACGAGTTCGCGCTGATCAACATCCTGGTGTCCAAGACCGAGCTCAAGAGCCTGCCCCTCGGCATCTTCAAGTTCTCCAGCTCGCTCTCGACGGACTACGGAAAGCAGTTCGCGGCGCTCGTCATCGGCATGGCGCCGATGCTGCTGTTCTACGTCGCGTTCCGCAAGCAGATCACCCGCGGCGTCGCCGCCGGTGCCGTCAAAGGCTGAGCGTCAGCTCATGAGAAGAGGATCAGGCTGGCGGCCATGACGGCCATCCCGGCCACGACGCCGTAGATGGCCAGGTGGTGCTCGCCATACTTTTCCGCGGAGGGCAGGAGCTCGTCCAGGCTGATGTACACCATTATGCCGGCCACGACCGAGAACACCACGCCGTAGACCGCGCCGTTCATGAAGGGCATGAGCACCAGCCAGCCGATCAGGGCGCCGACGGGTTCCGAAAGGCCCGACAGGAAGGAAAGGCCGAAGGCTTTCTTGCGCGAGCCCGTGGCGTAGTAGATCGGCACCGAGACCGCTATGCCCTCGGGGATGTTGTGGATGGCTATCGCCGCGGCGATCGACACGCCGAGCGCGGGGTCGGCCAGCGCGCCGACGAAGGTCGCGAGGCCTTCCGGGAAGTTGTGGATGCCGATGGCCAGCGCCGACATGACGCCCATGCGGTAGAGGTGGGTCTGGCGCTCGCGGGCCGCCGAGTCGCCGAGGTCCTCGACGCCGCGCGCCTCGTGGGGGTTCTCGAAGCCGGGCACGAATTTGTCGATGAGCGCGATCAAGGCCATGCCGCCGAAAAAGGCGGCCACGGCGGCAGCGTACCCGGCCTTCGCGCCGATCGCCTCGCCGAGCGCGACGCGCCCCTTCTGGAGTATCTCCACGAGCGACACGTAGATCATGACGCCCGCGGAAAAGCCGAGCGCCGTCGAGAGGAAGCGCGTGTTGGTCTTCTTGGCGAAGAAGGCGAGCGCGGAACCGACTCCGGTGGAGAGTCCCGCGAACAGGGTCAGGAGGAAGGCGAACATGACGGGATTCATGGATCGAAGATAGCCCGCCGCCCGAAGTTCCGGCAAGCGCCGCGGCAAGCGCGGCGCCGACTGGAAGCCATGAACCACAGAGACGCAGAGACGCAGAGACGCAGAGACGCAAAGGCAACAGGGATGATGGAAGAGGGAAATAAAAAAAGGCCCGGGAACGTTCCCGGGCCTTTCTCGTCTCTGTGTCTCTGTGGTAAAAATCTCCGGGATCAGGTCTCGGCGATCAGGAGCGTCTTGGAGTCGAGCTTGATCTGCAGATCCTCGGGGTTCATCCGGCCGTGGTCCTTGACCACGAGGAAATGGATGAACTCGGGCT
>JAKLEE010000145.1 GCA_022703215.1 Spirochaetota bacterium
TGGGACGCGGGCGTGCGCGAGGTCTCGAAGAACGGGGTCGACGAGAAGGACGGCTTCGTCTTCCCGAGCTACGTCGAGGACATCCTGGGGCCCGAGCTCTTCGACTACGGCTACGGTCCCTTCCGCTGGGTGTGCCTGTCGGGGAAGGACGAGGACCTGCGCCGCACCGACGCGGCCGCCATGGCCTGCATCGACCCGAAGCGCCGCGGGCAGGACCGCGACAACTGGATCTGGATCCGCGACGCGGAGAAGAACCGGCTCGTGGTGGGCACCAAGGCGCGCATCCTCTACCAGGACGCGCTCGGCCGCCGCGACATCGCGCTCCGCTTCAACGCCATGGTCCGTTCCGGCGAGGTAGGCCCCGTCATGCTCGGCCGCGACCACCACGACACGGGCGGCACCGACAGCCCCTTCCGCGAGACCAGCAACGTCAAGGACGGCTCGAACGTCATGGCGGACACGGCCACCCAGGTGTTCGCGGGCAACGCGGCGCGCGGCATGAGCCTCGTGGCCCTGCACAACGGCGGCGGCGTCGGGGTCGGCAAGTCGATCAACGGCGGGTTCGGCCTCGTGCTCGACGGCTCCGCGCGCGTGGACGACATAATCCGCTCGGCCGTCCCCTGGGACGTCATGGCGGGCGTCGCGCGCCGCGCCTGGGCGCGCAACCCGAACGCCGTGTCGACCTCGGCCGAATACAACCGCGAGCAGGCGACCCTCGGCCACGTGACGCTGCCCTATTCGGTGGACGACGCCCTCGTGGCGCGGCTTCTGGGCGACTGAAGCGCCATAAACCCGCAAGCGTTCCGGCCGCGAGCGCGCCGTGTTGATCCTTCGGAAGCTGCTCCTTGCGCCGGACGGCCCGGCGCGCATACTCGGTAGGTGACGTTCCCGTCGCCCGCGGCGTCTCCAATCCGCCCGGCGTCGGCGGCGCGTCCGCATCTCGAGCCATCCGGAGGAACGCATGAAGTACCTGGCACTCGCCGTCGCCATCGCCGCCCTGCTCGTCCCGCTCCACCAGAGCCTGGCCGCGCAGTCGGTCGAACAGGTGCCCGTCTACACCATGGCGGACGGAATCATCGCCATAGGCGACACTGAATGGGGACCGTACGAGCTCTTCGGCACGCCCCGCTTCTCGGCGGACGGTCGTCGGTGGGGCTTCGCCGGCATAGCCTCCGGGAAGGACAAGCGAGAGGGTCCGCGTGTCGTCGACGTGATAATCCAGGGAAAGAAGGTCGCGAGCTTCCCGGCAGATTTCGACTGGGGAGACTTCACGATGTCCGACGACGGTTCGTCCTGGGCCCTGTCCACCAGCCGCGGCGAGGAAACCACGCTGCGCTTGGACGGCAAGAGCTACGGGCCATACCGCCACCTGAAATTCAATCCCGAATTCAGCCCGGACGGAAAGCACTGGATCTTCGCCGCGGAAATCGATCCGGAAAACTACGTCATCGTCGCGGACGGCAAGCAGTACGGACCGTTCAAGGGATTCGATTTCCTCCGCCCGGCCGGATTGAAATCGCCGTGGTTCGCTTCCGTGTTGAAGACCAGCGGCGCCGGCGTATTCCTGGTCAACGGCAAGGAGTACGGCCCCTACGGCTGGATTCCTCAGGTAGTCGTCTCGACCGACGGCGGGGCATGGGGCTTCGAGACCGAGAAGAAGATCGGCCGCTCCTCCTTCCGGGTCGTGGTGGTGAACGGCGTCGAGTATCCCGGCGCTGAAGGCCTGCGCCTCGTGACTGACGCCTCGGGCGAGTCCTTCGTGTGGTTTACGTTCTCCGAAGAGGGCGATCAAGCCTTCCTCAACCGTCTGCGGGTAGGGAAATGAGTTTGAGCCCCGGGTCGCGACGGAACGCGGCCCGGGGTATTGCCCTCGGCCCCGCGTTCCCGTGTATGCTTCCCGCATAGCATAACGGCCGACCGGAGCTTACCGGATCCGGGCCCGGCCGCCCACCACCGGAGGCCTCCATGCCCGTCAAGCGCGATTTCGGACTCGACCTCGACCGTACCAAGCCCCAGGAGCGCGGTCGGCTGCTCGCCTACATCAACCTCAAGCTCGAGGCCATGGGCCTGCCCTTCTACTCGAAGGAAGCCACGGCCTTCGTCGACCTCGCGCGGGAACTCCTCGCCAACCATCGCGAGAAAACCCGGCTCCTGTCGGATTACCTGCCGCCGGCGGACCGGCGCATCCAGGACTTCCTCGACGCCTACCTCGCCGAGCTCGGTCCGGACGAGATCCCTCGCATGCCCGGCAACACGCTGACCCTCGACCGCTACGGCATGGCGCGCGAGCTGTCGTTGCCGCCCGAAGCCCACGAGCACTCGTCCCCCACGCTCACGAGCTACCGCGTGCGGAACGGCGTGCTCCACAACCCCGCCAACGACCGGCGCACCACCGAGGGCGTCTTCCACGTCGCCGAAGGCGGGCTTCCGGTGCCGCCCGACAAGAAGGCCGTCCCGAAGCTCGCCTACGCCCGCCTGCTCGCGGCGGCGCTCAACCCGCCGGACGAGCTCGCCGAGCTTCCCTACACCGCCCGCGAAGGCGCCCGGGCCCGCTGCTTCGCGAGCCTGCTGCTCCGCCCTCTCGTACGCCCCGAGGTGCCGGGCTACTGCGAGGAGCGCTCGATGGAGATCCGCTTCCTCGCCCCGGGCAGCCTCGTGGCCAATTGCGACTTCGTCGAGAGCATCTTCGGCAATTCCGGCGACCCCTGGATCCTGGAGAACGACGCGGCCCTCGACCCCCTGCGCTGGACCGGGCACACGGGTTGCATCATCCTGGCCACGCACCTCGTCGGGCTGCCGAAGAAGGCGCTCGGCCTGCCGCAATGGAAGGACGCCACCGAGCGGCAGAAGCGAGACGGCATGGCCTGGAAGGACGCCAAAGAGCCGTACAACGACGGCAAACCCTTCAAGATCAGCGCCCGCGACAGCCGCGGCGTCATCGTCACCATCATCGCGGACAATTACTTCGGCTACTCCAAGAAGGAGATCAAGACCATGATCTCCTACTCCGCCAACCTGCTGGGGCTCGCCGAGGAGGAGCACTCCGGCGGCGCCCTCGTCTTCCCCTCGTTCAACCTCGGCACGCGCTTCGTGCCGGACACCAACCTGCACTCGAAGGGCCACACCTTCGACGGGGCCATGGAGCTGCTCGAAGGTCGCGTCGCGATCCGGCCCGAGGGCTACGCGGTCGACCTCACCTTTCCCCAGGTCGTCTACCTTCCCGAGGACGCCGTAATCAGCCTCGAGGACCAGAAAGCCACCTGGGTCCGCGACGGCGCCGAACGCTCGTTGCGCATCGTGCCCGATGAGGTCTACGTCCACCCCACGGGCTACCGCGTGCGCATGGACCGGCACGGCGGCTCTGGCGCCTGGCGTCTCGTCGGCACCGCGGCAGACGGCCTCCTCTGCCACAAGCCCTGCACGGTCTCCGGCGGCGGCAAGAGCGAGATCTCGAAGAGCATCCAGGACGCCATGACCTTCCAGCCCATCATCATCGGCGACTTCGAGCGCGACATGGCCGCCCTGAAGGAGCTCATCGACCGGAGCTACGGCGACCGCTTCAAGGATCCGGAAGAGAACCACGGCAAGGATTCCCGCTCCATCCTTTCGCCCAAGCGCTCGCTCGGCTCGGTCATCAAGCTGCTTTCGCCCTCGCCGCTTTACTCGGACGCCTACAACGAATGGCTCCGCTCGGTGCCCGAACGCATCAAGAGCCTCGTCTTCCTCGTCAAGCGCTTCTACCGCCCGGACTGGGGCGACGACTGGATGAAGCGCTTCTCCGTCGACGTCGTGAACGGGACCACCGGCAACATCTTCAAATTCGACGGCCGCCCGCTGCTCGGCACCTTCCTCCGCGTCGGCTATACGCCGCAGGGTCTCCGCTGGACCTTCAAGCTCAGGCAGGACTTCATGCCGAGCGAAAAGGTCCAGTGGGAGGACGACATCACGGCCAGCGTCACCGTTCCGGCCTCGGGCCTCGCGGGCCTGCCGGACACCGCGACGAACCGCAGCCTCAAGTTCGCCCGCAACTGCGAGGCGCGCTTCTTCCAGCGGCCCGACGACGCAGTCCACCCCGGCTACGACAAGCAGGCCGAGAAGGACCTCGCGCGCGCCGACAACTTCATCTCCAACTTCGAGCCGCTCTCGCGCGCGAAGGCCCACGAGATGGCGGAGCGCGCTGTCGAGCTCTCGGAATTCACCGACCCCATGCGCGCCATGATAACGGGCGCCGAGGCCGACGACGATTTCCGCTGGTTCGTCTGCTCGGCCAGGCCCCGCCTCGTGGACGGCAAACCCTCGAAGAACCCGCGCTACCTCCAGGTCGATCCGGGCCTTTCCAATCCCCTGGCTCGCTACCTGTCCGACCTCGGCCCGAGGCTCTACCGCCGCGTTCCCGCCGACAAGCCCATCCTGCACCCGGTCGGGGCGGTCTTGCCTGGCCGCCGGAACAATCCCCCGGACCGCGCCGCCGGCATCCGCCCGCTCGCGGTCTACGCGCCCATCCACTACCAGGAGCTGCCCGAGCTCTTCATGGACTTCATCTGCTCGCTGACCGGCAAAAGCCCCTCGACCACGGGCGCCGGCAGCGAAGGCGCCCTGACCAAGGGACCATTCAACGCCCTCGTGACCGTCACCGACCTCAACAACGCCCTGCTCTCCTACATCCTCTCCGGCTACGGCGGCTTCTCGACCGCGGCCGGCTACATCGGCCACAAGTTCAAGATCGACCACGACGTTTCCCTGCTGGTGCCGGAGCTCTGGTCCCGCATGGACGAGGACGAGCGCGACCCGGCCTACCTGATCGCCAACGGCTACCTCGAGCGGATCGAGGACTTCGAATTCGAGGGAAGGAAGGTGCCCGCGAGCCGTCTCGGCTGGCGCGTCACGCCGCTATTCGCCGCGCACTTCCTCGGCCGGCTCTTCGACACGCCCGCGGCCGTATTCCCCGACGAGGTGCTCAAGCCCGAGCTGCAGAGCCTTGCCGACTTCGCCGACGGCGTGCTCAATATCGCCGAAGCCCAGGAGCGCGTGGCGCGCATGTACATCGAGGACGGCTCGATCGAAGCCGCCATCCCGCCGCTCGAGGCCATACTCCGCGTCATGGCGGAAGGCTCGTGGAAGGGCAAGGGACTGGAGAATCCGGAGCTTCGCGCCCTCTTCGCCCGCGAGTACGTGCTCGGCTCGGGCTGGTACCGCGCCCGTCTCGAGCGCTACCGCGACCGCGAGGCCGCCTACCTCGAGGAGTCGCTGCTCCGTATCCGCGAGACGCTCCAGAAGCGCGGCGGCGATCCGGAGACCGCCAAGCGGCTCAAGCGCTCGCTCGAGGCGGCGGAAGCAAAGCTCGCCTTGGTCCGGAAGCCGGCCTACCTCGAGGCCCTCGTCGGCACCATCGGCCGCGACCCCCTCTTCCGGGGCTGATTTCCGTCAAAGAAAACCACGGAGGCACGGAGGGAAGGAGTGAAGATGGAGAGTGAGCGAGGGAACGGCATCCAGGCCGATCCCTTGATCTTCCTCCCTCATCCCTCCTGCCTCCGTGCCTCCGTGGTAAATCGCCTTCGCTTATTTCTTCAGAGCGGCTAGAAGGGCGTCGGCTTCCTTGAGGGAGTCGCCCGAGAACCAGGTCTCGGCCTTCCCCTTCGCGAGCAGGACGCGGGCGCTTTCAGCGTCGCCGAACTCCGCCAGCAAGGAGGCCAGGAGCATCGCGTAGGCGGGGCGCAGCTCGCCTGCTGCGGCGGGATCGGCCGCCTTGAGCGTAGCCAGCGCCCGTCCGAGCTGTCCCGCGGCGACATGCGCCCTTGCCGCGGCGTAGGCGGAGACGCACGCGCGTTCCTTGTCCACCACGGAACGCTCGTTGACTATCCGGAGGGCTTCTGCGTAGAAGACCGCCGCCTCGGCGTAGCGACCCTCGGATTCAGCCTTCCGGCCGGACTCGTAGAGCGTCTCCGGATCCTCCGCGTCCTCGAGCCACAGCATGTCGTCGGTATCCGATGCGGCGCCGCGGACGCCTGCCACCGTGGTCGGGGCGGCGACCTGGGTGCCTGCGGCGACGCGCTCGACCACGCCGAGCAGCTTGGCGGCGGTGCCCTTGGCCGCCGGCGCGGTTTTCCAGAGGGGAGCGAGTTCGTAGGTCCCGGCCTTGGAAAGCAGGAGGGAACGTCCTCCGTCGGCCGTTAGCTCGAGCAGGGCTCCGGAGCCCAGCCTGACGGTTGCGCCGCCCTCGAGCTTCTGCCCGATGTCGACTTCCTTCCACGCGGTCCCGACCTTGACCTGCACCGAGCCGTCGACGAAAGCCACCATCGATTCCTGGGCGAACGCCAAGACGGCGCCGAGCGCCAAAAAAACCACGATCAACGCGGTGCGACCGACTTTCATATGCTTGCCTCCATCACGCTACCATTCTAGCGCAAGACACGCGTGAAC
>JAKLEE010000146.1 GCA_022703215.1 Spirochaetota bacterium
CGTCGCCCTGGACCTGTCGGCCCTGCACGGCTGGACCGATTATTTCGTCATCGCCTCGGCGACCAGTTCCACCCACCTGCGCGGCATGGCGCGGCACCTGCTCGACTTCTGCGCCGCCCGCGGCATCGAGGTCCTGCGGCAGCCGCGCATCGGCGAGGACGAGGAGTGGGTGCTCGTGGATTGCGGCTGGCTCGTGGTTCACCTGATGAGCGAGCGCGCCCGAGGTTTCTACGAGCTCGAGAAGCTCTGGTTCCAGGCTGAGAAGCTCCCGGTCCCCGCGCCGGGTCCGACCGGCGCCTGAGCCCGCGCGCCGGATGGCGCGAGGCGACCGGAACCAGGATATCCGGGTTCGTCCCATAAAAAAACCGCCGCCCGGATCCCAAAAGGAACCGGGCGGCGGCTCTCATCGCTCACGGACTCGGCCGGCGGCGACTCACTCGTCGAAGTCGTCGTAGTCGAGGTCGTCCTCGTAGTCGTAATCCTCTTCTTCCTCGTCGTCGTCGAAATCGTCGTCCTCGTCGTCGAGGTCGTCGTCGAAGTCATCGTCCTCGTCGTCGAAATCCTCGTCCTCGTCGACGTCGTCCTCGCCGAGGTCCTCGAAATCGTCCTCTTCCTCGAAATCGTCCTCGTCCTCGTCATATGAACCGAAGACGACGGGGAGAAGGGGATCCACGCCGGTCATCCCCATGACCTGAAGCGCGAGGCACGGGGCCCCTGTCTGCTCGCCAGCGGCGGTGAACGGGATCATATCCAACTCCTCCCTCGGCCAATTCTTTGTAGTTCAAGCATTTGTAGGTGCCAAGCCACGTAACGCCCCCTTGTGGGGTCGATACAACCGAAAATCTAAAGAGCGGACACTGGTATGTCAACTACGGAATTCGACGTTTCTCGGTAAATCCGAGGCGGCCGCGGACCGTACGGTCGGTCCGCGGCCGCACGGCGCGCCCGGTTTGACAAGGTAGGGCGGTAAAGGGTACTCTCTGCAGCCGCGATGGTAGCAGTCCTCGCTCCGGCGAAGCTCAATCTTCACCTCCAGGTGCTCGAGAGAAGGCCGGACGGCTTCCACGGCATCGTGAGCGTTTTCCAGGCCGTATCCCTCGCGGACCGCCTCGAGCTCCGTTCTTTGAAAGCAACCCGCGGCGTCGAGCTTCATGGAAGCTTCGACTGTCCGCCACATGACAATACCATAGTGCGGGCTGCCCAAGCCTGGCTCGTGGCCGCGCGGATCGACGCGGGCGTGGAGATACGGGTCGAAAAGCGCATACCCGCGGGCGCCGGCCTCGGAGGCGGATCCAGCGACGCCGCGGCCGCCCTCAAGGGACTGGAAGCCCTCTTCGGCATCAGCGTGGGCGAAAAGACCCTCTCGGATATCGCGCGCGCGGTCGGCTCCGACGTTCCGTTCTTCCTCGGCGCGCCCCGGGCTCTCGTGACAGGACGGGGCGAGCTCCTCGAGCCCCTCGAGCCCGGCCGGCCCTTGTACGCGGTCATCGTGGATCCCGGCTTTCCGATCCGGACGCCGGACGCCTACCGCGCGGTCGACGAATCGCGCTCCGATCCCGAGGCCCCCGTAGCGGTCGATCCCGAGTCGGCTGTCCTCAAGGAAGCCTTGCGCGGCCCTCCGCGCGAGTGGCCCTTCCGGAACGACTTCCTCGAAGCCCTCGCGCCGCTCCGTCCGGAGCTCACGGCCGTCCTTCAGCGCTTGCGCGCGGAAGGCGCGCTCCGGGTCGGCCTTTCGGGATCCGGGAGCGCCTGCTTCGCCCTCTACGAGGACGGGGCCGAAGCCGTACGGACCGCGGCGATCCTGTCGGGCGAGGGGCTCTCCGCGTTTTCCTGCGCCGCGCTTGCGCGCCTTCCGGAGCCGGGCTACAATTCGGCCTTGGATCCCGCCGTCGGCTAAGGAGAACAACATGGAGATTACCGACATCCGCATCCGGAAGGTCACCGCCGAGGGCAAGCTCAAGGCGTACGTCACGGTGACCTTCGACGAGTGCTTCGTGGTGCACAACGTGAAGATCATCGAGGGCAAGACCGGAGTCTTCATAGCGATGCCGAGCCGCCGCACGCGTACCGGGGAATACAAGGATATCGCGCATCCCATCTGCCCGGATTTCCGGAGCAAGCTCCAGGACCGCATTCTCGAGGCCTTCGCCAACGCGGACGAGCACGCGGACTCGGGCGACGAGGATCCGGGAGAGGTTGAAGCATAGGGACGGCTCCTCCGCGGGTCCCGTCCACGAACAGAACGCATTGGGACGTAGACAAGCGGCAAGTCAGCGGTTTTTGGTTCCGCCATTCGCAGGTTCGAATCCTGCCGTCCCAATTTCATACGACATATTTCCGCCGGAAGAAGAAGAAGGAGTCCATCGATGAGCCAGCCAGTCCTCAACGCCGCGGTCAGGTCCGCGGGCAGCAAGGGAGACGCCAAGCGCCTCCGCGCCGCGGGCAAGATTCCCGCGGTGGTGTACAACCACAAGGGCGAGTCCCGCCCGCTTTCCCTCGACGCCAAGGAATACCTGCAGCAGATCGCCGGAGCCACCGAGTCCACCCTCGTCAAGCTCCAGATCGAGGGCAAGACCGTCGAGGCCTTCATCAAGGATCGCCAGCTCGACTGGCGGACCAGCTCCATCGTGCATATCGACTTCTTCGAGGTGCAGAAGGGCACGGCCATGAAGGCCCACGTTTCCATCCACCTCGACGGAATCCCCGTCGGCGTGCGCCAGGGCGGCATCCTCGAGAATCCGGTCCACGAGCTCGAGGTCGAGTGCCTTCCCAAAGACCTGCCGGCCCGCATCGAGATCGACGTCAGCGGCCTCGAGGCCAACCACTCCGTGCACGTCAGGGATCTCGGCACCAAGTACCCGGGTGTCAAGTTCCTCTCCTCGCCCGACCAGGTGGTGGCGGTCGTCAAGTACCTCAAGGCCGAGGCCGTGGTCGAGGCCCCCGCCGAAGCCGCGCCTGTCGCCGAAGCCGCCCCTGCGGCCGCCGAGCCGAAGGCCTGACGGATCGAGAGCGAAACCGGCCGTCCGACTTCCGGTCGGACGGCTTTTTCATGACCGGACCCTTACCTTGAGCGCCGCGCCCGCTCCGGAACCGCCCGGCGGCCGCCCTGGAGGCCAGATGCCATCCACCCAATCGCGAGCCCGGGTCGAGCGAGTGGCCGTCGCCGTCTCCGCTTTCCTGAAGAGGCAGGCCGACGCCCGGCCGAGGGTGCTGGTGGCGGCTTCAGGCGGCTGCGATTCGACCGCGCTGCTGGCAGCCTGCGCCGCGGCCTCGCCGTCGATGGGTATCGAGACGGTGGCGGTATGGGTGGACCACGCGATCCGACCTGAGGCTGAGATCGAAGCGGAGCTCCGGGCGCTCGGGGCGAGCTGCGCCTCGTTCGGAGTCCGGCTGGTCGTGAAGCGGCTCGGACGCGGCGCGGTGGACGCTCGCGCGGCGGCCAGGGCCTGCGGCATCGAGGCGGCGGCGCGAGCCCTGCGCCGCGACGCGCTGGCCGAGGCGGCCAATGAGGAAGGCGCTTCGCTCGTCCTCCTCGGCCATACCCGCGACGACCAGGCCGAGACCGTCCTCATGCGGCTTTTCTCCGGTTCGGGCTCGGGGGGCCTCCGGGGCATGCGGGCGCGGAACGGATTGTGGGGCCGCCCCCTCCTCGCCCTCCCGAAAAGCGCCCTCGCGGCCTACCTCTGCGAGCGGGGCATACCCTGGACCGAGGACTCCACCAACGCCACGCTCGACTACGCGCGCAACCGCGCGCGGCGCGTGCTCGTGCCCGCGCTGGATGCCGTCTTCCCCGGTTGGCGCCGGGCGATCTCGCGGACGGCCGCGAAGGCTGCGCTCGAGGACGCTGCGCTCGAGGCGCTTGCCCCGGAAGCGGATTGGACGCGGAGCGGCGGGCGGTGGTCGTGCGAGGCGTCCCGATTCACGGGCAGCGCGCCGGCGCTGGCGGTCAGGATGCTCGCTCGCGGCGCCGACCTGGCGCTCGCCTCCACGGACGGGGCGGAAGCCGTCCGCCTGCCCTGGAACACCCTGCTCGGGGCCGCGAAAGGCGCCGCCGAAGGCAAGCCCTTCCGGAGCCGGGGCGGCGGGCTCCTGTTCGAGTCCGACGGGCGCAAGGTCTCGATCCGGCTGCGAGACCCCGGCGGTGCCGGCGACAATCCGATCCGGGAACGCGTGCTTCGCGTCCGCGTCGCCGGGCCAGGACCGATCCTCGTTGGCAAACGGGAAGTGCTTAGGATATATTGGACGGACGGCGGGGAGGCCGGCCTGCCGGAAGGGAGCTTCTCCTTTCCGCTCACCATCCGTACCCGCCGGCCCGGCGACCCGCGCCATCCCGGCGGCGGAGCGCCGGATCCGGAAGGCTTTCCCCTCCTCGTCGCCGAGGATGCGGCCGGCCTGGCCTGTCTCGTCGGCGCCCCTGCGGGGCGGCGCGATTTCCCGCGGGGCGCGCGTCCGACCGGAGGGCGACGGCTCGTGATAGCGAAAGGAACGGACGCAAGCATATGGCAATGAACCAGGATCCCGAACAGAAGCCCCTTCCCGGTCCGTCCGCGCCGAGAGGACCGAAGGCCGCGATGGTGGTCGTCATAGCACTCGCCTCGATCACCGTGGCCATGTGGTTCGCGAACGGCCAGGTCGCGAGCAGGGACCTCACCTATACCGCCTTCCTCGAACACGTCGAGCAAGGCGATATCGACTCGGTCAGCATCGTCGACCAATACGAGCTCATGGGCAAATTCAAGGCCAAGGACGCCGACGGCAAGGAAGTGGGCTTCCGCGCCCGGATACCCTATCCGGACTACGAGCTGCTCGCGACCCTGCGGGAGGCCGGCGTCAAGGTCGATGGCGTCCTATCGGGCATGTCGCCCTGGCGCATCCTCCTCGAGACCCTGCCCTGGGTGCTCGGCATCGCCATCCTCTTCGTGCTGTTCAGGCAGTCGCAGGGCAACAACAAGGCCTTCATGTTCGGCAAGAGCAAGGCCAAGCGCTACGTCGAGTCGTCGAGGAAGATCACCTTCGAGGATGTGGCGGGCCAGGCCGAGGCCAAGTACGAGCTCTCCGAGGTGGTCGACTACCTCAAGAACCCCCAGAAATTCGTCAAGATGGGCGCCCGGATTCCCAAGGGTGTACTGCTCGTGGGCATGCCCGGAACGGGTAAGACCCTGCTGGCCCGCGCGGTCGCGGGTGAGGCGAACGTGCCCTTCTTCCACATGTCCGGCTCGGACTTCGTCGAGATGTTCGTGGGCGTCGGTGCGAGCCGCGTGCGCGACCTCTTCGAGCAGGGCAGGCGGAGCGCGCCCTGCATCATCTTCATCGACGAGCTGGACGCGGTGGGAAGGACGCGCGGCGCCGGTTACGGCGGCGGTCACGACGAGCGCGAGCAGACGCTCAACCAGATGCTGGTCGAGATGGACGGCTTCGACACCAAGGACGGCGTCATCATGCTCGCCGCGACCAACCGGCCCGACGTGCTGGACCCGGCGCTGCTCCGGCCCGGCCGCTTCGACCGCCAGGTCACCGTGGCCATGCCGGACGTCCAGGAGCGGGAGGCCATCCTCGGCATCCACATGCAGAAGATACCCGTAGGCGCCGACGTCGACGTCAGGACCATGGCCCGCGCCACGCCCGGCACGAGCGGAGCCGACCTCGCGAACCTGGTCAACGAGGCCGCCCTGCACGCGATCCGACGGGGCGACCAGGCCGTGGCCATGCAGGACTTCGAGGAGGCGCGCGACAAGATCCTCATGGGCGTGGCGCGCAAGAGCCTGTTCATCACCGAAGAGGAAAAGCGCATGACCGCCGTCCACGAGGCCGGTCACGCACTCCTCCATTATTACCTGCCGCACGCCGACCAGCTCCACAAGGTCACCATCATCCCGCGCGGGCGGGCGCTCGGCCTCGCGTTCTCGCTGCCCGAGAAGGAAGCCTATTCGCGCGGCTACGGGTGGATCTGGAACCGCATCGTCATCGCGTACGGCGGCTACGTCGCGGAGCGCATGGTGTATGGCGAGACGACCACGGGCGCTTCGCAGGACATCAGGCAGGCCACGGACCTCGCGCGGAAGATGGTCTGCGAGTGGGGCATGGCGCCGGGTATGGGCCCGATCGCCTACGGCCAGGAGGAGGAGCCCATCTTCCTCGGCAAGGAGATCGCCCGGCACAAGGACTACTCCGAGGAGACCGCGCGCCGCATCGACGAATCCATCAAGACGATGCTCGACGACGCCCTGGCCGAGTGCGACGGGCTGCTCGGCGCGCACCGTGACCAGCTCGAACGTCTGGCCGACGAACTCATGCAGCGCGAGACCCTCGACGACGAGGAAATCAGGACCCTGTTCGGCTTCGCCCCGCGAGCGGGGAGCCCGGAGCGGCCATGAGGACGCGGGGGGCCGCCTTCCTTCCGCTGCT
>JAKLEE010000147.1 GCA_022703215.1 Spirochaetota bacterium
TGCGACCGAGCCGGAAGCGGCTTCCGCTTCGAGCAGTTCCGCGACGCCAGCGGCGAAGAGCAGGTTCCTGCGGGCCATGCGGTTCGTGTAGCGGTTGTCGTCGACCAGGGCCGTGTACTCGTCGGGGCCGGTGACGCAGTGGATGTGGAAGCGGCCGTCCCGCCCGAAATCGCCGAGCGAAAGCCAGAAGCGGGCGGTCTCGACGGCGATCTCGGCGGCTTCCTCCCGCAGGAAGCGTCCGTCGCCCGAGGCCGAGACGTAGCGCTCGCAGGCGTAGGCGATGTCCGCGTCGATGTGGTACTGGGCGGTGCCCGCGGGGTAGTAGGCGCTCGCCTCGTTCCCGTCGATGGTCCGCCAGGGGAAGAGCGCCCCCCGGTGCGAGAGCTGCCGCGCGCGTTCGCGCGCCTTGTCGAGCGTGCCGTGCCGCCAGGCGAGCAGGGCCCGCGAGAGTTCCGGGGCGACATAGTCGAAGACGGTGCAGGCGTAGATTTCGGTGTCCCAGAAGGCGTGGCCCTCGTAGCCTTCGCCGGTCAGGCCCTTGGCGCAGAGTCCCGTCCGGCCGTCCCGGCCCGCCGCCTGCCATAAATGGAAAAGATTGAAACGGAGGGCCTCCTGCGAAGCTTCGTCGCCGCCCACGCGGATGTCCGCCGCCGTCCAGAAGGCGGCCGCGATCGCGCGCTGCTCCCCGGCCAGCGCCTCGAAGCCTGAGGCGAGCGCGGCCTCCGCGTCGGCGCGCGCGGCGTCGACCAGGCCTTCCAGGGCCGAGGCCGCACCAGGCACCCAGGCGGCCGTCTTTTCCACGACGAGCTCGTCCCCCGCGGCCAGCGCGAGCGTCCACGAAAGCTCGAACGGAGCGGAACCGGGCTCGGGATCCGGCATCCGCTCGGTCGCCGCGGCCGACCTGCGCGAGAGGATGGCCCGCTGCGCGGCCGCGCAGCCGAGACCCAAGCCGCTCGAGCGGGTCAGGCAGCCGAGCCGGACGGTCCGCTCCGACCTGCCAGACGTGGCGACGATGAGGGGCCGCTCGGAGAAGCGGGCGCCGACGCGGGGGTCGTCGCGGCTCGTCAGGTTGGCGGGTTCGGGGTCGAGCCCGGTGCGCACGGCGACGCGCACCTCGCCTGAGAGGACGCGGACCCCGTAGCTGAAGGCGGCGGTCGAGGGGCGGGCCAGGCAGGCGAGGCGGGACGAACGCACGCGGAGCACGGCGCCGGAGGGGAGCCTGACGTCGACGACGCGGTCGAGTCTGGCGCCGTCCATGTCGAGGGTGCGTGAATAGGAGAAGACCGAGGGATCGTCGACCCGGAGCGGCCTGCCGTCCAGCTCGAGCGTGAAGCGCTTGCCGTCGGGCACATTGAGCATGGTCTGGTGCCGCTCGGCGTACCCGTACGCCTTTTCCCCGTACACGATGGGCTCGCCGTCGAAGAAGCCGTTGACGTAGGTGCCGCGATGCCAGGCCGGCCCCCCCTCGTCCTGGTCGCCGCGGAGGCCGATGCGGCCGTTCGAGAGGGCGAAGAGGGTCTCTTCCTTGGCGAGGCCGGAGGGGTCGAAGGACCGGCGGACAAGCCGCGCGTCGTCGTGCATGGTGCGCTCCCTTCTTTCGAAAAAAAAATCCTTGACAGGCGCCGGACACATTGTATCATGCGGTGTACTTCCATGAAAGCACTTTCATTCCGCTTTCAGGAAGAAAACGCCGGACTCGGGACCGAAGGCGCGCCGCGCCGGAGCCCGGACGGCGGAAGCGCTCGCGGAACGTCTGCCGGCCATGCCGGAACGCCTCGGGCGTATCGGAAGGAGCTGCGATGGCGGCGAGGGCGACGATCTACGACGTGGCGGCCAGGGCCGGCGTGAGCATCGCGACGGTGTCGCGGGTGCTCAACGAGCCGGCCAAGGTGCAGGAGTCGACGCGCGCCGCGGTCCTCGCGGTCATGCGCGAGCTCGGCTTCGTGCCCCGCGCCGAGGCGGTCGCGCGAGCCAGGACGCGCTTCCGGCGCGTCGCCGTGCTCGTTCCCTTCTTTACCGAGCCCTCCTTTTCGCAGCGCCTGCGCGGCGTGTCCGACGCCCTCTCCGCGGCCAACCACGAGCTCGTCATCTACGCGGTCAAGAGCGAGGCCGCCCTCGAGGAGTACGTGGATCTCGTGTGCGCCCCGGACCGCGTCGACGGGGTCATCCTGATCAGCCTCAGGCTTCCCGGGCGCAGCCTCGACTGCCTCAGGAAGAGCGGCCTGCCCTGCGTCTTCATCGAGGCGGGGGTCGAGGGCTTCGACGCCGTGGCCGTCGACAACCGGCAGGGCGGCCGCATGGCCGCGGGCTGGCTGCTCGAGCTCGGCTTCCGGCGCGTGGCCTTCGTCGGCGAGCACTCGTCGCAGCCCTTCGCGGTCAACTCCACCGACGAGCGCCTGCAGGGTTTCCTCGAGGTCTTCGAGGAGCAGGGAGTCGCGGTCGACGAGCGGCTCGTCCACGTGGCCGAGTATCCGAAGGGCGCGGGCTTCGCGCACGGCGACCTCGAAGCCGAGCTCGCGGCAGTCATCGGCGACGAGCCGCGGCCCGAGGCCATCTTCGCCACGAGCGACCTGATCGCCGCGCGGCTCGCGAAGATAGCCAACGGCATGGGCCTGTCGGTGCCGCGCGACCTGGCGCTGCTCGGCTTCGACGACGTCGACCTGGCCGAGTACCTCGGCCTTTCCACGATTTCGCAGGCGCTCGACGAGTCGGGCCGCCTGGCCGCCTCGATGCTGCTGGAACGCATCGAACGGCCGGACTCGCCGCCGAGGACCTCGATCATAGGGTTGGAGATAGTGCGCCGCGGGAGCGTCCCGCAGGCGCTCGGGCAGAAGGGTGAAACCAAAGCCGAAGGAGGCTTGAAATGAAGCAGATGACGAAGGCGATCGCGATCGTAATGGCGCTCGTCGCGGCCGCATCCCTCGCGGGATGCGCGAAGAAGGACGCTGCCGAATCGGTGGCGGGCAAGACGGTCCGGGTGACCGGCTCGTTCCGCGGCGAGGAGGCGGCGCGTTTCGAGGAGGTCCTCAAGGCCTTCGAGGAGCGCACGGGAATCGACGTGGTCTATGAAGGCTCCGCCGAATTCGAGACCCAGATCTTCGTGCAGGCCGAGGCCGGCAGCCCGCCCGACGTGGCGGCCCTGCCCCAGCCCGGGCTCATGAAGACCTTCGCGGAGAAGGGCTACCTGAAGCCGCTCCCCGCGGAGCTCGTGGCCCGCATCGAGGCCAACTACACGCCGGCCTGGAAGGAGCTCGGCACGTACAAGGGACAGGTCTACGGCCTCTTCCACCGCGTCAACGCCAAGAGCTTCGTCTGGTACCCCAAGAAGGCCTTCGAGGCCAAGGGCTACCAGATTCCGAAGACCTGGGCCGAGCTGCGCGAGCTGACCGACCGCATCGTCAAGGACGGCGGCGTGCCCTGGAGCGTCGGCATCGAGTCCGGCGGCGCCACGGGTTGGGTTGCCACCGACTGGATGGAAGACATCATGCTCCGCTCGGCCGGTCCCGCGGTCTACGACAAGTGGGTCTCGCACGAGATTCCCTTCGACGACCCCGCCGTCGAGACCGCCGCGAACTACATGGCCGAGATCTGGATGAACCCGAAGTACACCCTCGGCGGCCCGAAGAACGTGCTCACCACCAGCTTCGGCGACGCGGTGAAGCCGCTCTTCGAGAACCCGCCCAAGGCCTGGCTGCACCGGCAGGCCAACTTCATCACGGGCTTCATGCCCGAGGCGATCCAGGCGAACCTCGAGGAAGAGGTCGGCGTGTTCGCGCTGCCCCAGATCGACCCGCAGTGGGGCACCCCGGTGCTCGGCGGCGGCGACCAGTTCGTCATGTTCAACGACAAGCCCGAGGTGCGGCTCTTCCTCGAGTACCTGACCACCTGGGAGTCCGCCTCCCTCTGGGCCAAGGCCGGCGGGGCGCTCTTCCCCCACCAGGACCAGAACCTCGACGACTACGGCAACGCCATCGAGCGCGAGCTGGCCCGCATCCTCGTGGGCGCCAAGGTCTTCCGCTTCGACGGTTCGGACCTGATGCCGGCCGAGGTGGGCGCCGGCAGCTTCTGGACCGGCATGGCCGACCTCGCGTCGGGCGTCCCGGTCAAGGACGTGCTCAAGCAGATCGAAGCCAGCTGGCCCGCGGGCAAGTAGGCATCCAACGGAAGGCCGGGGGAGGGGCGACCCGCTCCCGGGCCTTCGCGTCCCAGGGCCGGGGCGGGGACCATCGTCCCGCTCCGGCCGCTTCCAGCGACAGAGCGAGGAGTGCACCGTGAACGGAAACAAGGCCGCGAAACCCGGCGCGCCGGGACGCTGGATAGCCCGCGTGGCGCCGGCCCTGGCCGCCCCGATCCTCGCGCTGGCCGCCCTCTGGGCGGGCTTCGCCCTCATCAAGGAAGGCTGGATCTCCGGCGGCTTTGCGCCGGCCTTCGCGGCCGTGTGGGGCGTGGCGGGAGCGGCGCTGCTCTTTTTCGTGGCCAATTGGTCCGTGGAGCGGCTCGGGCCGAAGGTCCGCGCCCGGGCCTTGCCCTTCGTGTTCGTGGGGCCGGCCATCCTCGTCATGGCCTGGTACCTCGCGGCCCCGACCGTGCGCACGCTCGCCCTGAGCTTCTTCGACGCCTCGTCGCGGGGCTTCGCGGGGCTCGACAACTACGCCTACGTATTCAGCGACCGGACCATGCGCATCGCCTTCATCAACAACCTGGCCTGGCTCGTCTTCGGCACGGGCTTCTCCGTGCTCTCGGGGCTCGTCATCGCCATCATGGCCGACCGGAGCCGCTTCGAGCGCGTGGCGAAGAGCCTCGTGTTCCTGCCCATGGCCATCAGCTTCGTGGGCGCCGGCGTCATCTGGCGCTTCGTCTACGCCTACCGTCCCGAGGGGGACGCGCAGGTCGGGCTGCTCAACGCGCTCGTGACGGCGGCCGGCGGCGCGCCGGTCAACTGGATCGTGGAGCGGCCCTGGAACACCCTTTTCCTCATCGTCATCTTCGTCTGGCTGCAGACGGGCTTCGCCATGGTGGTGCTCTCGGCGGCCATCAAGGGCGTGCCGGGCGAGCTTCTCGAGGCTGCCCGCATCGACGGCGCCTCGGAGCTCCGGGTGGTCCGCTCGGTGCTCATCCCGTCCATCCTGCCGAGCATCGTGACCGTCGCCACGACGACGCTGCTCCTCACCCTGAAAGTCTTCGACATCGTCTACGCCATGACGAACGGGCTCTACGGCACCGAGGTGCTGGCGAGCCAGCAGTACAAGCAGATGTTCAAGTTCCTGCATTACGGGCGCGGCTCGGCCATCGCCATCGTCATCCTGATCGCCGTCACCCCGATGATCTGGTACAACCTCAGGCAATTCAACAAGCGGGAGGCCTTCTCGTGAGCCGCGCCGACGAACGTCCCGGCCTGCCGGGCGCCGATTTCGAGGAGGCCGCCGCCGTCGCCCGCCTCCGCCGCGTGAGCGTGCGGAAGGTGGCCGGGCGCCTCCTCCTCAACGCGATCCTCGCGCTCGTCTGCGCGGCCTGGACCCTGCCCACGCTCGGGCTCCTGGTGACCTCGTTCCGTGACCCGGACATGGTGTCGCGGAGCGGCTGGTGGAGCGCGGCGAAGGATCCGAAGGGCCTGTCCCTCGACAATTACCGCACCGTGCTGGCCGGCCAGGACTGGTCCTACGTGGATTCGTCCGGCAAGACCGTCAAGCTCCGGGGCGAGAACATGCTGGGCGCCTTCGGGAACAGCCTCGCGGTGACCGTCCCGTCCGTGCTGATCCCGATCCTGGTGGCGGCTTTCGCGGCCTACGGGTTCGCGTGGCTCAAGTTCCCGGGCCGGAAGATGCTCTTCGTGGGCATCGTGGCGCTGCTCGCGGTGCCGCTGCAGATCGCGCTCATACCCATCCTGCGCGACTACCAGAAGGCGGGCCTCAACGGCAGCTTCCTCGGCGTGTGGCTGGCGCATACGGGCTTCGGCCTGCCGCTCGCGACCTACCTCTTCTACAACTACATCTCCACCTTGCCGCGGAGCATCCTCGAGTCGGCCTTCATCGACGGCGCCAGCCACTACACCTGCTTCACGCGGCTCATCCTGCCGCTGGCCATGCCGGCGCTCGCGTCGTTCGCCATCTTCCAGTTCCTCTGGGTGTGGAACGACCTGCTCGTGGCCCTCGTGTTCCTCTCCGGCGGCGGACGGGCCATGGAGGTGCTGACCCAGCGCCTGCTCGCGCTCGCGGGCACGCGGGGCCAGGACTGGCACCTCCTGACCGCCGGCGCCTTCGTCTCGATGCTGCTGCCGCTCGCGGTGTTCTTCGGATTGCAAAAACACTTCGTCCGCGGACTCCTGGCGGGCTCGGTGAAAGGCTAGCGGGACCCTGGAACGCC
>JAKLEE010000148.1 GCA_022703215.1 Spirochaetota bacterium
ACCCCGAGAAGATGCTGAACCAGCTCCTGATCGACATGAACCAGCAGATGATCGAGAGCAAGAAAGCCGTGGCCATGGCCATCGCCGACGAGAAAAAGATCGAACGCGAGTTGCTGGAGCAGGAACGTCAGGCTCAGGAATGGGAAAAGAAGGCGATGATCGCGGTCCGAGCCGGGCGTGACGATCTTGCCAAGGAAGCACTCCTCCGTCAGCAGGAGTTCGCCGGCTACGTCGGCCAGCTCCGGCCCCAGTGGGAAGGCCAGAAGGCCTCGGTCGACAAGCTGAAGGACGCGCTCCGGCAGCTGCAGAACAAGATCGACGAAGCCTCGAGGAAGAAAAACATCCTGATCGCCCGCGCGAAGCGCGCCGAAGCCCAGGAGAAGATCCAGAAGACCCTTGGAACGCTGGCGGGCAACAAGAGCGCCTTCGAAACTTTCGACCGCATGGCCAAGAAGGTGGACGAGATCGAGGCGCGGGCCGATGCCGCCCGCGAGCTGGAAGACCTTTCCAAGGACACCAGCCTCGAGAAGCAGTTCGCGCAGCTCGAAAGTTCCGGAGCGAGCGCCGACATCATGCTCGAGGACCTCAAACGCAAGATGCTCGGCGACGGCACGCAGGGCGCGCAGGGAGCCGGTGGAGCTTCCTGAACTCCCGGCTCCTTTTGGAACCGCCCCTTCGGGGGCGGTTTTTTTATCCGTCGAATTGATCTGGAAAACCTGTGGATAACTTGTGCATGAACATGTGGGAATAATTCCTTTACGACGGACCCTGTATTATCTACTGCAAACAGGGCATGGAACATTTGGAGATATTTTGATAAATTCCGCGATCCGCCTCGGACAATTCCTTTCACCAATTACACTTAACATCTTGTGTATTCTTTTCTCGACAGCGACTACTCCACAAAAAGAAAGCTATTGCGGTTTCAGGAAACGGATATGTAGAGAAACGCCCGGGAACAAGCTGTGGATAAGTTGTGGAAATCCTTGCCGGGCGAGCCTTTCTTGCCAAGTGATATGCGCCGTGCTAGAGTCGACGCAATGAGAAGGACGCTGGCCGTACTGCTTCGCGCGCCTTTGGCCATGGCGGTCGTACTGATCGCCGGCGCCCTGCTCGGAGCCGTGTCAGCCATCCCGGCGAACGGATTCGCGGACGCCTTCAAGCCGGCTGCCCTCGCCGCAGGGATGGCAGACTCCCTTCCTTGGGCTGTCTCACTCTGCGCCTGGTACCTCGCCATCGTATCCGCCAGGCGCATAAAGTCGCGCTTGGCCAGCCACGCGCTCGTCTTCTCGATCTCAGCCCTGTTCATGACGCTCGGTCTGTCACTCGTTCCACTGGCGGAAAGGCCGGCGCTCGCTCAGATCCCGACGCTCCCCCAAGCGCGCCGTTTTCAGGAGTCCGGCGGGCTGACCTTCTCCGCGGAAGCTTGGAGTGCCGACAAGGCGCGCGGTCTCCTCGTCGTCAATCCGTCTTCGACACCCAGGATCGCCTGGTTCCCGGAAGCCGCATGGAAGCCTGACGAAGGCGTAGTCCAGGCAGGAAGCGAGTCCTATCGGCTCGCCGACGCCACCCCCGCGAGCGCTTCCCCGCACGACGCGCCGCTGATTCGCGTCGGCGGGAATCCATCGAACTGGATCTCGGGGGCGTCGGATACCATGGCCCTGATCCTTCTGGCGCTGTCCTTCGCGGCGCTCGCCTCCGGCGTACGCTTCCCCGTGCGGATGTTCTCGTGGCCCATGCCGGGGGCCATGCTCGGCCTCCTCTTCGCCTGGACCGTCCCCGGGCTGTACGGGCTTCTGGGATCCGACTCAATAACCAGCGCCCTCGGGCTGGTGGGCATCGTCCTCGAGGCGGAGACCTGCGCCGCGATCCTCGCCACCTCGATCGGACTTTTCCTGCTCGGCGCCGATCTGCTATTCAGGCCGGCCGACGAGATCCGGGAGCGCTCAGATGGCTGAACGGAAGGGTTCGTTCTTCTGGACCGCGTTCGCCATGCTCGCCCTCGCGTGGGGCGCAGGCTTCCTGGCTTCCCTCGTCGAGTACGCGACGACCGCGAAGGTGATCGGGCGCTTCGCGCTCGCGTGGGAACTCGCGAGGACCGGTTCGCTTTTCCTTTCCTGGATACCCGCCCTGACCTTCTCCGCCTGCGCTGTCGGCGCGAACCTGGCCGCCCAGGAAGGCCGGGATCGGAGGAAGGCCGCGGCAATGGCTGGCGGGGCTGCCGCGCTGGCCCTGGCCGCCGGAGCCGCCCTTGCATTCCTCGCGCCCATCGCCGGCGAGCGGCAAAGCTCCTATGAGACCCGCAGCGCCCTGTTCCTGAAATCGCGAGCGGACGCCGAGAAAGCCCTGGAAACCAAGAATTACGCCGCCGCGCTCGATCTGGCTTCGCTCGCCGTATCGATCGATCCGAACGAACCGGTCTCGAGCTTGCTGAGGGACAAGGCGCTCGCGGAATCGAACAGGCTCATCGCCTTGCCGCCCAAGGAGGACCCCGCGCCCCGGACGCAGGGCCGGCTCGAGCTTTCCGCAGCGGATTTCCTGCGCCTCGCCCTCGAGGCCGAGGCGCGGGGGGATTGGTATACCGCGCACTACGAGGCCGGCGAAGCCCTTGTCCTCGACCCGAGAATGGCCGAGGCGAAGCTGCTGCAGTCGCGCGCCTGGGAGCGGATCCGCGATCTTTCGGAGAACCCCGAGCTGGCCGGGAAATCCGACTTCTTCTCCCGGAAAATGGCCGCATACGGATCGCTCAAGGAAGGTGACTCGCTCCGCGCATGGAGGGATTTCACCCGGTTGGCCGCGGAGGCCCCGCGCGATCCCGACGTGAAGCGCTACCTGGCGGAGAGCGAGGCGGCCTTGCGCGACCTCGCCTATTTCGTCGACGAAGCCCGTACGGCTCTCGGAGACCATCCTTCGGGACCGATCCTGGCCAGGCTCGAGTCCAACGGCACCCTGCTGGTCTTCAGCGCGACCGCAAGCGCGGCGGCCGGATCGTCCGCATGGCTCCGCGAGCCGGAGCTGATCGCGATCGAGGGGGATGAGCTCCTCTGGCACGTCGGCGCTCCCTACGGGCTTCTGGAAGCGGACGCGCTATTGCTGCGCGGAGTCGGCGGTGACGATGGGGAGCCGTCCATGCTCGAGCCCGTGAGCTATCGCGGTTCGGTGCCCTGGGAAGCCCCGGGTGCCCTTCCGGCTCCGATGGACCCGAAGGATGCGCGTCTCGTCGCAAACCTCGGCGCGCGGCCGTCGACCCTCGAGCCGGGCCAACTGCTGGCTGCCGCCCGGACCTCGTCGCGTTTCGGGCTCGATGCCTCGCCGTACGCCGCGGAACTGGCGCTTCGGGCGGGAGCGATCGCGGGAACGCTCGCGCTTGCGCTCATCGGCGCGGGCCTCGGGGTCCGGCTCAGGTCTCTCCGACGACCCGGCGCACTGGTTTCGCTTTCGGGCCTGGCCCTCATGGCCGCCGCCTCGGCGCCGGTCATCGCGGCGCTCGCATCGGTCGGCGAACGGCTTCTCCACGCATTCAGGGCAGTCCTTCCGGGACCCGGCGCATGGCTGGCCTGGGGCGGCGCTCTCGGAATGGTGATCCTGGCAGGCATCGCGGTTGCGGCTCGATATCTCGCGCGCGATTGAGTCCGTTCGCCTCGCGCTCGTCCGGAGCCGCCCCGCACTCACCGCGGCGGCTGGCAAACTGGCCGGATTGGCGCTAGGCGCGCTCGGCGGTTCGTGGTACGGAGCCTTGGTGGGCCTCGCGCTCGGAGCAATGCTGGACGGAGCCCGCAAGCGTCGACGAGCCCAGGACGCGGACGTCGGTTCCGGAACGGGATCGCGGGACGCCAAGGTTCAGGAACGCGACGCGTCGGCGGCCATGCTCGGCGTTCCGGTCGACGCGCCCCCCTCGGCGATAAAACGGGCTTTCCGCGCGATCTCCAAGGAGAGCCACCCGGACGGCCCGACACCGGACCCCGAGCGCTTCATGGCCGCGCGGAAAGCCTACGAGACGCTGCTCAGCAGTCCTGGAGTCGCTCGATCCGGGCCCCGAGCGACCTGAGCCGCTCCGTCAGCCGTTCGTAACCGCGCTCGATCTGGTACACGTTCTTGATGGTGGACACGCCTTCCGCGCAGAGGGCGGCGATGACCATGGCCATGCCGGCGCGGACGTCGGGACTGACCAGCTCGGAGCCGGAGAGCCGCGCCGGACCCGAAACGACCGCCCGGTGGGGGTCGCAGAGCACGATCCGCGCGCCCATGCCGATAAGCTTGTCCACGAAGAACATGCGCGATTCGAACATCTTCTCGTGGATCAGCACCATGCCCTCCACCTGGGTCGCGACGACCGTCATGATGGACGTCAGGTCCGGCGGAAAGCCCGGCCACGGCGCGTCGTCGATCTTCGGGGTCTGTCCCCCGAGATCCGGCACCACGCGCATGGACTGGCCGGCGGGCATGGTCAGAAGTCCGCCTTCGACGCTCCAGCGGATGCCGAGGCGGCCGAAGCCAATCTTCATCATGCGCAGGTCGTCGGGATTGACGCCCTCGATCTCGATCTCGCCGCGCGTCACCGCCGCGAGCCCGATGAAGGAACCGATCTCCATGAAGTCGGGACCGATCGAATACTCGCAGCCGCCGAGCCGCTCCACGCCCTCGATCTCGAGGATGTTGGAGCCAATCCCCGAGATCCGCGCGCCCATCGAGACGAGCATGCGGCACAGGTCCTGCACGTGCGGCTCGCTGGCCACATTGCGGAGCACCGTGCGTCCCTCAGCCCTGACCGCCGCCATGACCGCGTTCTCGGTGGCGGTCACGGAAGCCTCGTCGAGGAAGATGTCGGCGCCGACCAGCTTGTTCGCGGTGAAGGCGAACACGCCATCGATCTCGATGCGCGCCCCGAGCTCCTCGAGCGCGAGCAGATGCGTGTCGACCCGACGGCGGCCGATGACGTCGCCTCCCGGCGGAGGAAGGGTAAGGCGACCGAACCGCGCAAGCATGGGGCCGGCGAAGAGGATGCTCGCGCGGATCTTCCGGGACAGCTCGACGGCCACGTCGGTCCGCGCGGCCGTGCGCGGATCGATCCGCCATCCATTCGGCCCGGCCGACTCCACGCCCGCCCCGAGGTGGCGCAGGATGTCCAGCATGACCTGCACGTCTTCAATCTCGGGAATGTTCCTCAGGGTGACCACGTCGTCCGCGAGCAGGGCCGCGGCGATGCAGGGAAGCGCGGCGTTCTTGTTGCCGCTGGCGCGGATGCGACCCTTGATCGGGAAGCCGCCCTCGATGCGATACTTGTACATGGGCCGAGCGTACCCGGGCCGCGCCGACGCGTCAATCCGGCCATTGGTCGTTTCCCGGCGACATCGAGCTTGCGCAGACGCGCGGAATTCCGTATCATGCCGGTGCCGGATCAACGGCGTCCCGGGACCTCGCGGACGGGCCGCCGGCCAAGCACCCCGCGGCATGCGGGCATCCGGTTCCCGCGTTATCGAGGCGCAAGATGGCATACAAGCTTGACGGGGCGAAGTTCCCCACGCTGGAAGAACTGGTCGAAGCCCTCTATCCCATGTACTCCGACAGGATGACCATCGAGGAGTTCCGCGCCTACGCCGAGGCCAACGCCGAGAAGACCTGAGCCCGGAGCGGTCGCTCCGCGGATCGGCGCATCGGCCGCCCGCGGAACCGAGGCTGGCTCGCGAACGGGGAGGTTCGCCGGACCATGCGGGAATTGATCCTGCGAGCCCCTGACGATTTCCACGCGCATCTCAGGCAGGGACCGACGCTCGAACTTTGCGCGAGGCGACATTCGTCCGCTTTCGCCCGCGTCGCCCCGATGCCGAACACCGCGCCGCCGCTCTCCTCGGCGACATCGCTCGACGCCTATGTCCGGGCGATCGGACGGATTGCCCCCGCTTTGTCGGTGATTCCCGTCTTCAAGCTCCTGCCGGGCATGACGGGTTCCGAGATCCATGCGCTCGCCGCGGCTGGCGCCAGGATAGGCAAGTATTATCCCGCCGGATCCACCACGAATTCCGCCGACGGCATCCGCGATCCGTCCGAAGTCGACGAGGCCCTCGGCGTGATGCGGGAGCTCGGCCTGGCGCTGGCCGTGCACGCGGAGGAGCCTTCCGCCCCGGTCCTCGATCGCGAAGTCGCCTTCCTGCCGATACTCGACCGCATCGTCCGCGCCCACCCGGGGCTGCGCCTCTCGGTCGAGCACCTGTCCGGCGCGCCCGCCGTCCGCTGGGTCGAGGAAGCGCCCGAGACCGTCGGCGCGACGATCACCGCCCATCACCTGTGCTTCACCCTCGACGACCTGCTCGGCGATTCGCTGGAGACGGCCCTTTACTGCAAGCCGCTGCCGAAGTCGAC
>JAKLEE010000149.1 GCA_022703215.1 Spirochaetota bacterium
GCGCGGCCTTGAACGCTCGAAGCGTCTCGGCGTGTCGGGCGGCCGCCTCTCGCGCGACGCCAAAGGCCGGGAAGTGCCGCTCGGCGACGATCATATCGTCTATCCCGCGCTCGTGAACGTCCACGACCACCTCCGGGGCAATTATCTTCCACGCGTCGGTCCGCCCGAAGGCGTCTTCTACCTCAACTGGGGGCCGTGGGACGCGGACCTCAAGGCGAGCCCGGTCTTCGAGGAACGCGCCAACATTCCCTTCGAGCGCATCTACTTCCTTTCGGCCTACAAGAACCTCTTCTCGGGCGTGACCACGGTCAACGACCACTTCCCGCACGCCTTGAACGACGAGATACTGCCCCGCCTGCCGATCCGCGCAATACGGGAATACGCGATCGAGCACGAATGCTCGAGCTATGACCTCAAATGGGGCGACGGCATCGCGATCGAGCATGCGCGGGCGATCGATCGCGACTGGCCCTTCATCACCCATCTCGAGGAAGGATTCGACCCGGAGAGCCAGGATGGCATCGGCATCCTGGAACGCGCCGGCGCCCTCGATTCGCACGCCCTGCTCATCCACTGCATCGGCTTCTCCGACGGGGACATCGCGAAAGTGGCCAAGGCGGGAGCTTCCGTCTCCTGGTGCCCGGCCTCCAACCTGTTCATGTTCAATACGACCTGCAAGATACGCAAGCTGCTCCGCGCCGGCGTGAACGTCGCCATCGGAACCGATTCGACGCACACCGGCTCGTACAACCTGCTCGCGGAAGCCCGTTTCGCGAGGGAAACGTACCGGGAACTCTACGGCGAGGACCTCCCGGCCCGCGCCATCTACGACATGCTGACCATCAATCCGGCGCGCGCGTTCAGGATGCAGGACCGGGTCGGCAGCCTCGAGGACGGCAAGCTCGCCGACGTCCTGGTCCTGAAGCGAAGGCACGACGATCCGTACGAAAACCTGGTCTCGGCGACAAGCGAGGACATCGAGCTCCTGCTCATGGAGGGCGAGCCCCTGCTCGCGACCGAGGAGCTGGCAGGCCGGCTCGGCGCGGCTCCCGCTGGCGAAACCGTCACGATCGGCGGCCGCAAGGTGCTGGTGAAGGGCGAACCGGACAGCCTCTACCGGGAGATGCGGAAGGCGGTGGGCTTCGACAAGAAGCTCGAGTACCTGCCCTTCGAGCCGGAGGCGCGGGGATGAGGACGGCCTTCACGGCGGGCCGGAGGCAAGCATGCCGAAAGTAGCCTCCTTCCGCGCGAACAGCGTCATCTACTTCGAGGGCGACGTCTCGGACAAGATCTTCGTGCTCCAGAAGGGACGCGTCACGCTCAAGTACACGGACATCGAGACCGGCGCGGACGTGCACGACATGATCGCCATGGGCGAATTCTTCGGCGTGAAGTCGGCCCTCGGGCGCTATCCGCGCGAGGAGAACGCCCTGGTGGTCGAGGACGCGCAGGTGCTCGTGTTCGCCGTTCCCGAGTTCGAACAGTTCGCGAGCGCGAATTCGCGCATCATCATCAAGATGCTCAAGGTGTTCTCGAACCAGCTCCGGCGCATCCACCGCCAGGTCGAAAACCTGATGGAGAAGCAGGAGGCGCTCTCCCCGGAGGCCGGCCTCTTCCGAACCGGCGAATACTATCTCAAGAACCGCATGTACTCGCAGGCCAAATATGTTTTCGGCCGCTACCTCACCTACTATCCCGCCGGCAAGCAGGCCGAGGTGTCCGCGAGGCACCTCGAGGCGGCCGAAACCGCCCTGGTCCGCTACGGCGACGGCAAGGGACCCGCGATAGCCACCGGCGGCTCCGCCTTCGCGCCCTCGAGGTCTCAGACCGCCGAGCGGAACCCCGAGGCTCCGCCGCGGAAGCCCGATCCAGCGCCCCTGTCCGACGCGGCCAAGAGTTACTACAACGCGGTGAGCCTTTTCAGCCAGGAGAAATACAAGGAAGCGCTCGGCGAATTCAAGGCCATCATGGAAGGCGGCGGCGACTCCGAGTACGGGCCGAAGGCGGCCTTCGATTTCGGGCGCAGCCTCTACATGCTCCAGCAATACGACCTTACGATCAAGCACTACACGCAGATGGTCCAGACCGCCCCCCGTCATCCGGACCTGCTCGACATCCTGCTCTACCTCGGCCACTCGTGGGAGAAGAAGGGCGACGTCGAGCGCGCCAAGGGCTTCTACCGGAAGATCCTGTCGATGGAACAGGACGAGGACCATGCGACGCACATAAAGGCGCGCAAGTCGCTCAAGTCGCTCGAGGAGGGCGCCCGTGGCTGACCTCGCCGCCTTCACCCGCTTCGCCCGCGTCTACCAGGCCGGCGAGATCATCTTCTCCGAATACGAGCCGGGCGACAGCTTTTACCTGATCCAGAGCGGGCGGGTCAAGATCACCAAGATCGTCGGCGAGATCGAGAAGACCATCGACATCCTCCAGCCGCCGGAGATTTTCGGCGAAATGGCCATACTCGAAGGCACGCCGCGCTCCGCCACGGCGGTCGCGCTGGACTCCGTGAAGGTGCTCGAGTTCAACCGGGCGAATTTCGAAGTGCTCATGATGGGCAACCCCCAGATCGCCCTGCGACTCATGAAGCTCTTCGCCAAGCGGATATACGACCAGAAGCGCCGCTTCATGATCCTGACTCTCGACGACCAGCAGGCGCGCGTTGCGGACGTATTCCTCATGCTCGCCGAGACCCAGGCCCAGGTTTCCGCCGCAGCCGAGCAGGACGGCGAGAAGCGCGAATTCCGCGTCACGGTCGAGGACGTCGCCCATTGGGCCGGCATGTCGAGCCAGGACGTACAGGCCATCCTGGCCCACTTCTCGAACCAGCGCCGCGTCGAGCTCTACGGCGACCGCATCGTCGTGAAGAACATCAACGACTTCAGCCGTTTCGTGAGCTCCCGCCGGAAGAAATAGCGTCAAGGGCGCTCCGCGCCCTTGACGGCGACGGGCCCCGCCCGTCGATCTCCCGATACCGCCCCGGAGGCGGCGCTTCGCGCGCCGGTACAGGCTGAAGCCGAGGTCTGTCCCCGCGGGCAGCCAAGGCCAAGGCCTGTCCCCGTAGGCGGCCAGGTCCGGGGTCTGTCCCTCTTCACGGAACGCGCCGAGCGCGCTACGATGCGCCCATATCGATGACGGACGGCCGTGAGGATCGTCCGGGGAAGGGGAAGCCATGGGCGACAGGAAAATCTGGATCGGCACGGACTCGGGCGCTACGACGAGCAAGGTCGGGGGCGTAGACGCTTCCGGAGAGCCGGTCTCAACGAAGCTTTCGCAGCGACCGACCGATGCCCACAAAGGCAAGGACCATGTGCTCCGCGGCTGGCTCGAGGCGATCGAAAGCTATCTTGCCGAGAACGGCAGGACCTGGGACGACGTAGGCGGCGTCGGACTCGCCATTCCCGGCCCGTTCCTGGCTCCCGGCGTGCTCGGATTGGCGGCCAACCTTCCGAAGGAACTCGACGGGTGGGACGTCGGTTCCGACTACTCGAGGACGCTCTCAAAGGCGGCGGGACGCCCCATCAAGGTGACGGTCGGAAACGACGGCAACTATGGCGGCGTTGCGGAAGCGCGGCTCGCACGCGGTAACGGCTCGGGCACCGTGCTGATGCTCGCCCCCGGTTCCGGACTCGGCGTCGCGTACGTGGACGACCGGGGACTTCCCCTGGACGGAGCCTCGCTCGTCGGCATGGAGGCGGGGCACATGCCCGCGCCGCTCCACCTGCTCGGCATGCCCGCCTTCACCTGCGGCTGCGGACGGGACTGGGGCTGCGTAGAGGCCTATACCACCATTTCCGGACTCCCCCAACTCCTCGCGGTGATGCTTGAACGCCATCCCGAACACCCGCTCGCCTCCTCTACCCTGCCGGTCAAGGACAAGGTGCTTTCGCTCCGGACGCTCGCCCAGTCGGGCGATCCGCTCGCGACCGGAATTTTCGACTTCCAGGCGAAAGCGCTCGGCCTCCACGTAGCCGTGCTCGCGATGGCGGTCGACCCGGAGTACGTCGTGATCGGCGGCGGGCTGATGGACCCGGAGGCGACCACGGCGGCGTTCCGCGAACGGTACATGCGGATACTGCAGGAGAGCGCGCATGCGCGGCTCTGGCCTTCGCAGCGCGTACGGATCAAGTACAGCCAGGCAAGACTCGGCGACCTGTCCCAGGCGATCGGGGCCGCGCTCGTGGCGCTCTACAACGACGAACGGCGGTAGATCCTCGGGCAACGCCCGAGCGCGCAGAGGATCTCCGTGTCGAGGCGACCGGAATCCCTTGCCAGCTCGTTGATGCCGTAGACTCCATCCAGCAGGCGGCCCCGGGTTCCCGGGGCCGTTTCGCGCGCAGGCAGATCCGTCACGTCGCAGGCCAGGAGCTCCATGGAAATCGCGCCGACTACCGGCGCCATCGGAAGCGCGCCTTCAGGACCGAAACCGACCTTGCCCCTGTCCGCGAGCGAGCGCGGAACTCCGTGGGCATAGCCGATGCCGAGCACGGCCACCCGGGACGGGCGACGCGCTTCCCACCCCGCGCCATATCCGACGCGCGCGCCTTTCGGGACTTCGATGACGCGGAGCACCGGGGCGTCGAGCCGCACGACACCCTCGAGCGGAAGCCTTTCCGGGAAGACCTCGACCCCGAACAGGGCAGCCCCGGTACGCACTTCCTCCGCGTCGACTTCGCCTCGGAGCGCGATGGCGCCGTCCAGCCCGAGGGACAGAGGCAGTCCGCCGGAGAAGGCCTGCCCCATCCGCGCCGCGAAGCTGCGGATGGTTTCGCCTTGCTCCCGGTTTCTCGGCGAGCCGTATCCTGCGCCTCCATCGGCGAGGTGCGTCATCCAGGCACGAGGCTTGAGCGATTTGAGCAAGCCGCAGTCGTCAAAGAACGAGTCCTCCGGCCGAAAACCGAGGCGGTTGAAACCGGTATCCACGTTCAGGAAGCATCCCGGGATTCGCCGTCCGCGAGCCGAGCGCCATTCCCCCGCTTGCACCGCGTCGCCGATGGCCGCATCGAGATCGTACTCGAGGAAAAGGGCGACCTCGCCGGGTGCCGGGCCATCGAGCACTCCGATCGCGACCCCGGGGCGCTTGGGTCGCGTCGTCCGGGGGCGGGGGGACAGACCTTCATCGATCGACCTGCGGAGGGACAGGCCTTCCTCAAGCGTCTCCACCCAGAAACGGCGCGAGCCTGCCGCGGCCAGAGCCCGGCCGATCTCGGCGGAACCCAGACCATATGCGTCGCCTTTCAACACGGGCACGACTTCTCGACCCGCCGCGACTGCCCGGACGCGATGGAGGTTCCTCGTCACGGCGTCGACATCTACGACAAGCAATGGTCCGTCCATCTAGCTCCCCGCCTGAAAACCCGCCGGGATTTGAACCGGCCGGGTGCCGCGTTCCGGGCCCGTCTTCAGGCCGACCGGGAATTTGACTCTAGCTTTCCCGAGAGCTCGACACAAGGTGGAAAGGCAAGGGTCGGGCCGTGGCTTGACGGAGCCCGGGCTGTGCCGATAATCAAGGCTCCGGTCCCGGCGGCCGGGATTCGAGGTATCGATGCAGACGGGAACGTTCCTGATCTCCTTCGCGCTGGGCTGGCTTGGCTTGTTGCTGACCGTGTCGATCATCCGCGCGGTCAACACACCCCTTCCTTCTCCGCCGCGAAGCCTCGGACCGGAAGTTCTCGAGGAGTTCGCCGGCGTCGAGGAGGATCTTGCGGCCCTCATCCGCTTCCCGACGGTTTCGTGGTTCGAAGCGGATCGGGAAGACACCGTCGCGTTCGCCTCGCTGCCCGCCGAAGTCGCGCGGCGCTGGCCCCTGATCGCGGCGAGAACGCTCCGTCGCGAGGCTGGCGGGCGGGCGATCCTGCTCGAGTGGCCTGGCGAGGATACCTCTTTGCCGCCCCTCATCCTAGCGGCCCACTGGGACGTCGTTCCCGCCGGCGAAGGTTGGAGCTTCGACCCCTTTTCAGGCTCGGTCGAAATGGGCGAAGTCAGGGGCCGCGGAGCGCAGGACACGAAGGTGACGATGGCGGCGATACTCGGAGCCTGCGAACGGCTCGCTCGCTCGTCCTGGGCGCCGCGTCGGACGCTGTTCCTGGCATTCGGCGGCGACGAGGAGGTCGGAGGAATCCGCGGAGCGGGACGCATGGCCGCCTGGTTCCGCGAACGGGGACTGCGGGCGGCCTGCCTGCTCGACGAAGGCGGCGTCATCGCGGATGGCATGCTGTCTTTCGTCGACCGTCCGCTTGCCCTGATCGGCACCGCTGAGAAGGGCTACCTCGACGCGACGGTCGAAACCATCGGTTCGG
>JAKLEE010000015.1 GCA_022703215.1 Spirochaetota bacterium
CGACGAGCCCGAGCCCGACGGGCCAGAACCCGCCCTCGAGCCGCTCCACCGCCTCGCCCACGAGCTCGAGCGAGAGCGCGGCGAAGAGGGCTCCAGCGCCGAAGGCCATGATGCCCGCCGCGAGCCGCGGCGGGGGCTTCAGGAAGGCCCCGGTCCACGCGCCGAGGAGCAGGCTGGCGGCGGAAAGCGCGCCGAAGCTGAATGCCGAGAACGCCTGGGACAAAGCCGGACCGTCCATGACGCCTCCCTTGCTTCACCGCCAAGTCTCGCGGATGGCGGGCCGGCCTGCCAGAGCCGGACCGCCCCGGTCTGTCAGGCGCGCCTGGGCGCGCGCGCGGGGACAAAAAAACCGGGCCCCGCGAGGGGACCCGGTTTTAAGCCCGCAAGGGCTTTCGCGCCTTACTTGCGCGCGTTGATCAGCTGCTGGGCCAGGGCCAGCCGGTAGGCGGCCTGGAGCTCGAGGGAGTAGTGCGGGAAGTCGGAGAAGGTGGCGCCGGTGACGGCGTCGGCGACGAAGTAGACCGAGTCGTCGGCCGCGGTGAAGGCGGCGGCGTCGGCGGCGTCGACCGAGGCGTCGGCGACGATCTTGAGCGGGGTCTTGGCCTTGGCGACCGCGTCGGCGAAGGGGGCGAGCGGGTTGGCCATGAAGAAGGCGATGGTGGCCTTCATGTTGTAGCGGTAGCCGATGGTGGCCGCGCCGATGGGCATGTAGGTGGCCTTCGGGTTGGTCTTGTTCATGTGGCCGTAGTGCACGGTCTCGGAAGCCTTCTTGCCGACGGTGACCTTGAGCCCCTCGATGGTGACGTTGACCAGGGTGTTGGCGCGGGCAGCCTCGACGTAGGCCTTGGCGCGGATCGGGTTGCCCATGAGGCCCTCGAAGTCGCGCTCGAACTGGCGGGTCGGGCGGGCGAAGGCGTCCTTGCCGGGGGTGTACTGCGACCAGACGCCGAGGCCGTCCTTCACGTTGTAGATGTAGAACATGTAGCCCTTGATCTCGGGATCGGCGTGGGTCGGGTTGGCGAGCGGGTCCGGGACGCGGACGATGGCGCCGTCGACGATCGACTTGCCGTCTTCGGAGTTGTTGGCCGCCCAGCCGCCGGGACCCTGCCACTCGTTGAGCTCGGCGGACTTCACGGAGCCGTCGGGGTTGACGGTGACGATGGCCTCGCCGATGTAGCCGCCCTGGTGGGCGACGAAATACTTGACCGCGGTGGCCGGCCCGAGGGCGGCGCCTTCCTTGGAGCCCATGGCGCCGGCGAAGCCGGCGAACGCGACGAGCGCGAGCGCGAAGAGTACGATCTTCTTCATCATATGCCTCCGAATGGTGTTCGCGCGGCGACCTTGGCGCGCCGCGCCGGTCGGGAGGCGCGGGGGCGCCATCCGTTCCGGTTGACCATGATTGGCCAGAAAAGCGTTTTGGTCAAGATAGGGTAAAAAGAAATCTATAAAAATCGTTTTATATCTAAAATTAACTATATAGCTCGCCACGTCGGTGCGGCGGGCAGGCGAAGCGAGCTGGCGGGTGCCCTCGGGCGACACGCCGCGAAGGGGAGGGTCGCCCCGCGCGCCCGGCCCGGCGGCCGAGTTGCCCTTTCCCCCCTGTCCCGATCCCGATCCCGACCCCGCTTCAGGAAGCGGGCGGCGCGCTCCGAACGTAGTGGGGCGTTTCGAAGGGAATCTCCATGGAGAGCTCGACGAGGCCCGCGACCGCGCCCGAGGCGTCGCGCCAGGGGGCCTGGTAGATGAATTTCTTCACGCCGGCCTTCTCGATGGTGTAGGCGTTCGGCGTCCCGGTCTCGAGCATGCGCGCGATGATGGCGCGCGAGCGCTCGTTGTGGCAGTCCGTCATGCTGCGGCCGACGAAGGCGCGACCGCCGTCCTTCTCGAAGACCTTCGCGGCCTTGTCGTTCATCCAGAGTATCGTGTTGTCGAGGGCGCTGACCGTGACGGCGCCGGGGAACGAGCTGACCCAGTCGGGCATGTCCATGGAAGCCTCCTGCCCCGCGAGTATACCCCGAGGGTGCAATACCAAGAAGACCACGGAGGCACGGAGGTACGGAGATCGGAGGGAGGAACCCGGGAATTGGAATCGGGATCCCAGACTTCGCGCAGGAGATATGCTCTTGACCTGCATGCTCCCGTACCCCGACTTGCCTTCTCATTCTCTCCCTGATTCCTATTCTCCCTCCGTGTCTCCGTGACTCCGTGGTGGAATTCCGGGGGCGTGACGAAATGTGCGGAGGCGCTTGCGCGGAGGGCCCGGGCGGCGCTAGCATCGGGCAGTCCGGCGCCCGGCAGCGGGTCGCCGGGGAAGGATGGGATCGAATGTTTGGAGCCTGGTTCTGGTGGTCCCTGCTCGGCGTGCTCCTCGTCGGCGCCGAGACCTTCATCCCGGGACTTGCCATCATCTTTTTCGGGCTCGGGGCGCTGGCCACGGCGCTCGTGTCGCTGGTGCCGGGGCTTTCCGGCGCCTACGGGCTCCAGGCCCTGCTCTGGACCGTCGCCTCGGTCGGCTCGCTCGTGCTGCTCCGGAAGAAGTTCAAGGCGCTGCTGGCGGGCACGGCCTTCTACCGGAATCCGGACGAAGGCCCCGTCGACGCGATCGCGGGCGAGGAGGCGGAGGTGATCGAGCGGATCGCCGACGGCGAGCCGGGCCGCGTCCATTTCCGCGGCACGAGCTGGAAGGCCGTCGCCTACGACGAGGCCTTCGAGCCCGGCGCGAAGGTGCGCGTCGCGGGCCGCGACGGCCTCGCCCTCGTGGTCACCCACGATTACCTGGCCCCGCCCGAGGGCCTCGAGTCGCTCCCCGATCCACGCGCCGCCGGAAGCGGGCGGGATCGTGACCGTTAGCGGATTTCCGTAACACAAGGAGGAAGCATGTTCGGGATCATCGGAGCCTACGCGGTCGCGCTTGTCGCGATCCTCACGTTCTTCAGGCTGATCGTCGTGGTGCCGGAGCAGAAGGCCTACGTCGTGCAGTTCCTCGGCAAGTACCGCAGGACGCTCGGCTCGGGCTTCCACGTGCTGCTGCCCTTCCTCGAGAAGGTGGCGTACAAGCACTCGCTCAAGGAGGACGTCATCGACGTGGAGCCGCAGGTGTGCATCACCGCGGACAACGTGCAGGTGTCGGTCGACGGCATCCTCTACTACAAGATCTTCGATCCGGCGCTCGCGAGCTACGGCATCGACGACTACCGCTTCGCCACCATACAGCTCGCGAAGACCACCATGCGCTCCGAGATCGGCAAGCTCGAGCTCGACCGGAGCTTCCAGGAGCGCGAGACCATCAACGACAACATCGTCAAGGCGGTGGACGAGGCGACCGACCCCTGGGGCATCAAGGTGACCCGCTACGAGGTCCGCTCGATCACGCCGAGCCCCGTCATCACCGAGGCCATGGAGCGCCAGATGCGCGCCGAGCGCGAGAAGCGCGCGGAGATCCTGGCGTCGGAAGGCGTCAAGGAAAGCCGCATCAACGTCTCCAAGGGCGAGCGGCAGGAAGCCATCAACCTCTCGATGGGCGAGCGCACGCGGCGCATCAACTCCGCCGACGGCCGCGCCTCCGCCATCACCACGGTGAGCGAGGCGACCGCCGAGGGCCTCAAGCTGGTGGCCGACGCGCTGGCCGCGCCCGGCGGCAAGGACGCCATGACGCTGCGCCTCGCGGAGCAGTACGTCGAGCGCCTCGGCGAGATACTCGGCTCCTCGACGACCACGGTGCTGCCCGGCAGGCTCGCCGAGCTCAAGGGCGTGGCCGAGCTGCTCGGCCTCGGCGGGGCCGAGCGGGTGCCGCTCGAGAGCGTCCCCGATTTCGGCCGCGACAAGGTGCGCGCGGCCCTCAAGACCCGCGAAGGAGGCCAGGCGTGAGCGCGCTGATTCCCCTGTTCGTCATCGTCGGCCTCTTCGGCCTCGTGTTCGCCATCCAGGTGCTCAGGTCCCTCCGCGTCATACCGGCCCAGTCCGCCTACATCGTCGAGCGCCTGGGCAAGTACAAGGGGACGCTCGACGCGGGCTTCCACCTCCTCATGCCCTTCGTCGACCGCGTGGCCTACAAGCTGAACCTCAAGGAGCAGGCCATCGACGTGCCGAGCCAGGAGTGCTTCACGGCCGACAACGTGAAGGTGCACGTCGACGGCGTCCTCTACCTCAAGGTGGTGGACCCCAAGCGCGCCTGCTACGGCATCACGGATTACCGCTTCGCGAGCGTGTGCCTGGCCCAGACCACCATCCGGGCCCTGATCGGCAAGCTGGTGCTCGACAAGACCTTCGAGGAGCGCGGCACGGTCAACGCCGCCGTGGTGCGCGCGGTCGACGAGGCCGCCGGTCCCTGGGGCGTCAAGGTGACGCGCTACGAGATCCAGAACATCAAGGTGCCCGACTCCATCCTCAAGGCCATGGAGCTGCAGATGAAGGCCGAGCGCGACAAGCGCGCGGAGATCGCCCGCTCGCTCGGCGAGATGGAGTCGAAGATCAACTACTCCCAGGCGGCCATGGAAGAGGCGGTCAACAAGAGCGAGGGCGAGAAGGAGCGCATGATCAACGAGGCCCAGGGCCAGTCGGCGGAGATCCTCGCCGTGGCCAAGGCCACCGCGGCCTCGATCCGCGGGCTCGCCGGCGCCCTGACCCTGCCCAACGGCGCCGAGGCTGCCGGGCTCCGCGTGGCCGAGTCGTACATGGAGTCGCTGCGCAAGCTCTCCGAGGGCGGCACGCGCATCGTGCTGCCGCTCGACCTGGCCGATCCCGAGGCCATCACCGCGAACGCCTCGCGGCTGCTCGGAAAGAAGTCCTGATGACGGAGCGTTCCGCCCCCTGGAAGGGCGTCGCGCGACGCACGCTCTGCGACGCGCGCATCTTCACTGTGGCGGAGCGGCTCATGACGGGCCCCCACGGCCGCGAGGCCGCCTTCACGACCATCGAGGCGCCCGACTGGGCCGTGGTGGTGCCCGTGCTCGAGGAAGCCGGCCGGCGGCGCCTGGTCATGGTGCGCCAGTGGCGTCACGGCTCCGGCCGCTTCAGCCTCGAATTCCCGGGCGGCGTGGTCGAGCCGGGCGAGGATCCGGCCGCCGCCGCCCTCCGCGAGCTCCGCGAGGAGACCGGCTACCGCGCCCGCTCGGTGCGCGCGCTCGGCGACCTGTCGCCCAACCCCGCCATCATGGAGAACCGTTTCCGCGTCTTCGTGGCCGAGGGACTCGAGGCCGACGGAGCCCAGGACTTGGACGAGCACGAATTCGTCGAGGTCGAGGCCATGGACGAGGACGCCGCGCTCGCGGCCCTCGGCTCGGGCGAGGGCGACCACGCCCTGATGCTCTCGGCGGCCTTCCTCTACCTGCGCTACCGCGCGCGCGCGTAGACGTCGGCGCCGCGGGAGTCCACAGCCACCAGGGCGGGCAGGTTCCGCACGACGACGCGCCGCGCCGCCTCCATGCCCAGTTCCGGCCAGGCCAGGGTTTCCATCGATTCCACGCAGCGCGAGCCGAACAGCGCCGCCGCCCCGCCGGGGACAGCCAGGTAGGCGCCGCCGTGGCGCGCGCAGGCGCTCAGGCAGGCTTCCGTCCGCTCACCCTTGCCGAGCGTGAGGAGGGACGCGCCCGCGGCCATGAGGGTTTCGAGGTAGCCGTCCATGCGCTTCGCGGTGGTGGGCCCGAGGGCGCCCGCGGGGGCGCCGGGGCTCGGCTCCGAGGGGCCCGCGTAGAGGATGGGGGCCCCGAGGGCCCAGGCGGGGAGGGCCTCGCCGCGGGAAAGCAGGGCGGCGAGCCGCGCGTGGGCGGCGTCGCGTGCCAGGACGAGGGGACCCGAGACCGAGACGAGCTGGCCCGCGCGCAGGGCGCGGACGCGGGCGGCAAGTTCCGCCGGCGTGCCGGAGAGTTCGAGGCGGGGGAGTGCCAGGGCGGCGGAGAAGGAGCCGCCAGAACCCGCGCGTGCGAGGACGGCGCCGGGGTCGCGCTCGAGCGCCTCGAGGAAGACGCCCTCGCGGTCGACGCGCGCGAAGGCGCGGCGGTGCGCCGCGCACGAGACGCCCGTCGCGACGTGCAGGCTGGCCGCGTGGCGCGGAAGGCGGACGACGCGGGCGTCGAGCGCCAGGCGCGAGCCGCCGAACTGGGCGCCCCAGCCTGAGCCGGAAGCCAGTTCGAGGATGCGCGCCTCGGCGTCGCGGAGGCGGAGCGCCCCGACCGGGCTCTCGCTCGCACTCGCGGCGGGCAAGGCGTCGAAGGCGCCCGCGGCGGCCAGCTTCATGGCCTCGAGGGTCTCCTCGGGGGAGACGCCGCCCAGGGCCACGGCGATCCGGTAGGGAGGGCAGGCGGCGACGCCGAGCTTTTCGACCAGGTCCCGCAGGAAGGCGTCGAAGACTTCGGGCTCGAGGAGGGCGCGCGTCTCCTGCCTCAAGGCGGCCTTGTTCGAGGAACCGCCGCCCTTGGCCGCGAAGAGGAAAGCGTACGAGTCGCCCACGGCCGGGCGTATGGAGACGGATGCCGGCAGGTTGTCGCCCGGATCGGACTCGTCCGAGAGGTTCCGGGGCGTCACGAGGCTCGACCGGAAGCCGCCTGAGCGCCAGGCGTCGGCGACGCCGAGCTCGAGCTCGGCTTCCTCGCCGCGCTCCGACGCGGACAGGAAGCGCTCGCCCCGGACGGCGTGGATGGAGGCGACGCCCGTGTCCTGGCAGAGCGGCAGCCCCGTCTCGGCCGCGGCGACGGCGTTGGCGGCGAGGGCGTCGAGGACGAGGCGCTCGCCCTCCGTGGAGGCGGAAGCGCGGGCGGCGAGCAGGGCCTCGAGGCGGCCTTGGGGAAGGAAGCGGCCGAGCTCGAGGAAGGCCTCGCGCGCGAGCTCGCGGAGCGTGCCGTCCGCCGGGACGAGGCACTCCCGGCCCTCGAGCCGGGCCGCGCGGGGAGCGGGCAGGGCGAGGCGGCGGAAGGCGACGGGGCGCCCGTCGTCGAAAGGTTCGAGGAGGGCGCGCGCGAGGGCGGCTCCGAATCCGGTTCCCGCTGGCATGGCAGCGAGTGTAGCAGGGCCGCTTGCCTCCGGCCAAGCGCCGCCCGCCGTTTCGCCCGTCCCCGATGCGACCCCTGCCTTGCCCCTCGCGGCGATCGGTACTATACTGAATCAGGAATGGTTAATTCCTATTCATTGAACGAAATGCGCTTGAGAGCGCCGGAGGTGCGGGATCCGCGGTCACGCGGTCGATCCGCGGGGCGGTGTACGGTCGCTCCCCGCCGCCGGAGCCCCGAGCGGGGAGGATCATGGAGAAACCCATCCTGAGCTTCGGGCCGGCCGACGCCGAGATCGCGGCGATGGCGGATCGCATCGGGACCATCGATGACCTCGTGCTCGGCAACACGGTCATGCTGGGCGAACTGCCCCCGGACCTGGACACGGTGTCGAGCGACGAGACCGCGTCGCGCGTCGGCATCCGGCCGCGCTTTTTCGCGGAGCGGCTGTCGGCCCTCGGAGCGGACGAGGCCTGGCTCGACGAGGACGGCCACGCCGTGGGCCTCATCGAAGGCCTCGACCGTTCGGCCCCGCCCATCCTGCTCGGCGCGGAGCTCGATTCGGCCTATGTCGATTCGTGGGAAATCCACTACGCCATCGACGACGGGTGGATAACCGGTCCGGGCCTGCTCGACAACGCACTCGGCGCCTCGGCGCTGCTCTGCGTGCCGGACCTGCTCCGCGTGCTCGGGACGCGGCTGCAGAGCGACCTGATCATCGTGGCCTACGCGGGCACCATGCGCGAAGGACCCATGCTCGGTCTCGTGGAGCGCTTCCTTTCCCGCCTCGAGCGGAAGCCGCGCGGCGCCCTCGCCGTCAAGGGCATCGAATTCGGCCGGCTCAACTACGAGTGCGAGGCGGTCGTGCGCGCGGACCTGCGCATCCAGATGGATCCCGAAAGGTCGGGGCGCGGGAACGCGATCGCGGTGGCCGCCGAGTTCGTCGACCGCGTGCTCCGCCTGCGCGTCCCCGCCCGGCCCGAGACGGTCATCACCATCGGCACCATCGAGGGCGGCTACAAGCATGGCGAGAACGCGCCGGACGCGACGGTCGGCTTCGAGGTCCGCTCCGAGTCGAACGCCCTGCTCGTCTCGGTGATGTCGCGGATCGCCTCGATCGTCGAGGAGCTGCGCTACGCCCGCAAGGTCGAGGCGGAGATCCGCACCGGCACCAAGCTCGGCGCCTCGGGCATCGGCTTCCGTCACCCCCTGGTCAGGGAAGCCTTGCGCGCCATCAAGGCGCTCGGCGCGGCGCCCAGCGTCTACCCGAGCGTCTCGGAGCTCCACCACTACCACTCGCTCGAGATTCCCGCCGTGACCATCGGCATTGCCGAGGGCCAGGACTACCATACCGAGCACGCGCGGGCCAGGGTCGCGAGCATCCGGAAAGGGCTCGCGCAGATGGTCTCGCTGGCCCTGGCCATCGACGGAGGAGCCTGCGATGCCTGACCCCACTCCCTGGTTCGAACGCCACACCTTCCACCACTCGGATTTCGCCGATCTCGGCCGCCTCGTCGACCTGAAGCGCGAGCTCGGCTTCAAGGTGTCGGTCTGCTTCCCCACGCTCAACGAGGCCGCGACCATCGCCAAGGAGATCGTCGTGGTCAAGGCGGAGCTCGCCACGCGCTTCCCCCTCGTCGACGAGATCGCCGTCATCGATTCCGGTTCCGCCGACCGCACCCGCGAGATCGCGGCGGAGTGCGGAGCCTCGGTCTGGCTCGCCCGGGACATCCTGCCCGGCCTGCCGCCGCTCAAGGGCAAGGGCGAGAACCTCTGGAAGGCGCTCCACGTCCTCTCCGGCGACGTCGTCGTCTACGTCGACGCGGACATCAAGAACATCCACCCGCGCTTCGTCTACGGCCTCCTCGGGCCCATACTCGCGCGGGAAGGGGTGAAGTACTCCAAGGCCTTCTACGACCGGCCCATCGCCGTCGACCAGAAGAACCTGAAGCCCTCCGGCGGCGGCAGGGTGACGGAGCTGGTCATACGGCCGCTCTTCTCGCTCTACTATCCGGAGCTCGCCGAGATCGTCCAGCCGCTTTCCGGCGAGTACGCGGGCACGCGCGACGTCCTCGAGGCCATTCCCTTCCCCATCGGCTACGGCATCGAGACCAGCATGCTGATCGACATCCTGGAGCGCTGGGGCATGGACGTCATCGCGCAGGTGGACCTGGACCGCCGCGTGCACCGGAACCAGGACACGCTGGCCCTCGGCCGCATGGCTTTCGGCATCATGAAGACCTTCTTCCGGAAGCTCGAGTCGTCGGGCAAGGCGTCCTGGCCCGCGGCCTCCGCCGACGACATGATCCAGTTCCAGCTCGAAGGGACGGCTTACCGCCGCGACATCCGGCGCATCGAGCTGGTCGAGCGGCCGCCCATCGTCGAGGTGCCGGAATACCTGGCGGCCCGGAAGGGCGATCGGTGAGGCTGCTTCTCGTCCACTTCCACCTGGGCGCCGGGGGCGTCGGCTCGGTGCTCCGAGCCCAGGCCGAGCTGGCGCGGAAGGCGGGGTTCCCGGTCGGCATCGCCGCGGGGGGCTTCGAGGGTCCGGCCGGCGATTTCGAGCGCTTCGAGATTCCCGAGCTGGCCTACGATGCCCCCGGCGCCGCGACGCCCGGTCCCGACGAGCTCGCCGCGCGGGAGCGCTCGCTCGCCGCCAAACTGGTGGCGGCGGCCCGGAGCGTCGGAGGAAAGTCCCATGGCTCCGACGACGACATCATCATCCACGCCCACAACCTCGCGCTCCGCAAGGCCCGCGTCTATCCGGGCGCCCTGGCCCTGGTGGCGCGCGAGCTGACGGTCCTGGTGCACTGCCACGATTTCGGCGAGGAATGGCGGCCGGACTCGGTCCACGACTCCGCCGGCTACCCCGAGGGCTGCGCCTGGGCCGTCCTCAACGGCCGCGACCGCGCGGCCCTGGTCGCGGCCGGACTGCCCGCGGAATCCGTGACGCTCGTGCCGAACGCGGTGCGGATCCCCGCGCTGGACGGCGGCGCTCCCGGCCGGGGAGGAAAGCGCGAGCTCCTCCTCTACCCGGTGCGGGGCATACCCCGCAAGAACCTCGGCGAGGCCCTGCTGGCCTCGCTCTTCCTGCCCGAGGGCCTCGAGCTCGCGGTCACCCTGCCGCCTTCGAATCCGCTCGACCTGCCCGACTACGAACGCTGGGTCGCGCTCTCGGCCCGCCTGGGCCTGCGGGCGCGCTTCGGAGCCGGCCTTTCCGCGCAGCTCGACGAGCTCTACGCGCGCTCGCGGTGCGCGCTCAGCACCTCGGTCAAGGAGGGGTTCGGCTTCTCCTTCCTCGAGCCGATCGCCCGGGGACTGCCCGTCGCGGGCCGGCGCCTCCCCTCGGTCATCCCCGACTTCGAAGACGCGGGCATCCGCTTTCCGTCGCTTTACACGGGCATCGCGACGCCGGAAGGCCTTTTCGACCGCGCCGCCTTCGACGCCCGGCTGGACGCCCTGCTCGCTCGGGTCGCCGCCTCCTACCGCGAGGCCTTCGCGGCGCACGGCCGCCGGGGACTCGCCGCCGTCGACGAGACCGTCGGGCGCACGCGCGCGCGCTACGAGAATCCGGTGCTCGACTTCGCCGCCCTCGACGCCGAGGCGCAGTCGGAGCTGATCGCGCGCGCCGCCGCGGATCCAGGCGCCCGGGCCGCTATCCTCGAGGGCGCGCCCTTCCTCGCGGGCCTGGCCGACGCCGAGGCGCCCGGCGGCCAGGAGCGCGCCGTCCTCGAGGCGGCCTACGCGCCGGACAAGGCCGGCGCCGTCCTGCTCGCGGCCTGGCGCGGCGCCGCGGACGCCGCGCGCGCGGCCTCGGGCCGTTCGCCCGATCCGGTTTCGCTGTTCCGTTCGCTGTCGAGGCCCGACAATTTCTCGCCGCGCGGCTTCCGCCCCTTCGGGGGCGCGGGCAACGCAAGGAGTCCCGCATGAAGCACGCGGAGCGCGATCAGCCGCGCGTCGCCCCCGTCCCGCCCGATCCGGCCGAGCTCGCCGCGCTGGTCGCCCTGTTCCGATCGCGCGCGATGCCCGTCGAGCCCCTGCCGCCGCCGGCCCTTCCGGCCGCCCTGGCCGCCTTGAGCGGGCGGCCCCTGCCGCGCCGGCCGCGCGCCATCCTCTTCGACGTCTACGGGACCCTGCTCGCGAGCGATTCGGGCGAGGTCGGCGTGCGCCGCGCGCCTGGGGCCGTGGCCGCGCCGCGGGAGGCCCGGTCGGACCGGCGCAAGCGGCTCGACGCGGCGCTCGCCCGCTTCGGCGTGACGCTCGGTCCCGAGGAGTTCGAGTCGGAGTTCGACCGCATCGTCCGCCGTGTCCACGCCGAGGGCCGTTCGCGCGGACTCGTGCAGCCGGAGGTGGACGCCCCGGCCGTCGTCGCCGAGATCACGGGCTTCGACGCGCGCCACGCCCGCGAGTTCTGCGTCGAGCGGGAGTGCGCGGTCAACCCGGCCCAGGCCATGCCCGGCGCCGCGGACCTGATCGGCCAGGCGCGGACGGAGGGTCTCGTGCTCGGCATCGTCTCGAACGCCCAGTTCTACACCCCGCTCGCCCTCGAGGCTGCCTTCCGCGCCACGCTCGACGGGCTCGGCTTCGATCCGCGGCTCCGCGTGCTGTCGCACGAGCTCGGCGCCGCGAAGCCCGACCGCGCGCCATATGTGCTGGCCGCGGCCCTGCTCGCGGAAATGGGCATCGAGCCGGGGGACGCCGTCATGGTCGGCAACGACCTCGCGAACGATGTGGCGCCGGCGCGCGAACTCGGCTTCATGACGGCGCTTTTCGCGGGCGACGGCCGCTCGCTCAAGCTCGGCGGCGGCCCGCCGCTCCGGGGCGAACCGGCCCAGCCGTCCGCCCGGCCGCCGCGGGAGGAGGGCGCAGCGCGCGCCGGGGCGCTCGAAGCGCCGCTTCCCGTCCTTCCTGACACCGTCCTGCCCGATTTCGGTTCCGCCGCGGCCCGGGCCCTGCTCGTCGCCGCGCGCCCGTGAGGGCCCGAGGAGGAAACGCGTGTACCTGACCACGTTCCGCGACATCAAGCGCATCGGCTTCGTCGGCACCCGCTTCGCGGGAACCGACGGGGTCAGCCTCGAGGCCGACAAGTGGGACGTCGTGCTCCGCGAGCTCGGCTATAAAACCTTCTGGTTCTCGGGACTCTCGGACCGCGACCCGGCCACGAGCGTCGTGCATCCGCCCGCGTTCTTCGGCACCCCCGAACTGCGCGAGCTGCACGCAAAATTCTTCACGCTCGCCGCCCGTCCGCCCGAGCTCTCCGACCTCGTCGAGCGCATGAAGGACGACCTGAAGCGCCAGCTCCGCGCCTTCGTCGAGCGCTTTTCCATCGACCTGCTCGTCGTCGAGAACGCCCTGGCCATCCCGGTGCACATCCCGCTGGGCCTCGCCATCGCGGAGTTCATCGCCGAAACCGAGATGCCGACCATCGCGCACAACCACGATTTCGTCTGGGAGCGCGAGCGCTTCCGCCGCTCCTGCGTCGACGACTGGCTCGACGCCGCCTTTCCGCCGAGCGCGCGTTCGATCTACCACGTGACCATCAATTCGGAAGCCCGCCGCGAGCTGGCCTGGCGCAAGGGCATCGCCTCGGTAATGATACCAAACGTCCACGACTTCGAGGCCGAACCCCAGGGCCCCGACGCGTACAACGGCACGCTCCGCGCGGAGCTCGGCGTCAAACCCGGCGAGATACTCCTGCTCCAGCCGACGCGCGTCATCGCGCGCAAGGGCATCGAGAGCTCCATCGAGCTCGCCTCGCGCATGGAGCAGATCGGCGGCCTGCGGGTCAAGATCCTGATCGCTCACCCCGAGCGCGACGAGGGCGGCGAGTACTTCGAGCGGATCAAGGCTTACGCGAAGCTCCTCGACGTCGAGCTGCTGCTGCGGCCCGACCTCTTCGGCACCGAGCGCGGCACGCGGGCCGACGGGGGAAGGCGCTATTCCCTCTGGGACGCGTACGCGCGCTCGGACTTCGTCACCTATCCCTCGACCTACGAGGGCTTCGGCAACGCCTTCCTCGAGGCGGTCTTCCACCGGAAGCCGGTGATGGTCAACCGCTACGCCATCTTCCGCCAGGACATCGAGCCGGCGGGCTTCTCGGTCGTGGCCATCGACGGGTACCTGCACGACGAGGCCGCGCGCGAGGTGCTCGCCCTGCTCGCCGACCCCAAGCGCGTCGAGGCCATGACGTCGCGCAACTTCGAGCTCGGCCGGAAGTACTTCTCCTACGACGTGCTCCGCCGCCGCCTGCCCTTCATCCTGATGAATTTCGGCGTCGTGTCCTGAGCCGGGCGCCGGCACGGGACGGACGCGGACGGGGAGGGACGGGGTTAAAAGGCAATTCCGAGCGACGCCCTGACAAGGGGCGGCGCCGGCACCAAATTCACCCCCAGGCTCGCTTCGCATGCGACGGACAGGGAGAGCGGCGCCCTTCCCGGCATGAGGTGCGCCTCCACGGCCGCCCGCGGTTCCCGCGCTCCCAAGCTGCCCGCGCCGAACGCCGCGTCGAAGGCTTGCTCCGCGGAGACGCCCAGGCGCCAGGCGGCACCCCCGAGGCTCGCCCCCGCGCGCAAGGCCAGCGTCCAGCCGAAGACGCCGTCCGCCGCGTTAAGCCCGAGCTCGCCCTGCGCGCCGAGCCAGCTGCCCTTCCGCCCCCACGCCGCCGCGAGTCCGGCGGCGAAGCCGCCCGCGGCCGCCGCCATCCCGTCCTGCGACCACTCGAGCGCGGCCGCCGCTCCCTTGCCGCCGGTGGCGCGGGCCGTCGCCGCGAGTCCCCACGCGGCGCCGCGCTCCGCGAGCGGCCAGGCGAGCGCGGCAGATAGCAGCCAGCCGTCCCCGGATCCGGCCGCCAGGGAGGCCGCCGCGCCGACCGAGAAAGCCTCGGCGCCGTAGGCGAGGGCGAGCGAGAGGTCCGGCCCCGCCGCTTCCGCCACGCCTTGCCGCAGGGCGGCGCCGATCGAGGCGCGGAAGAGTCCCGGAGGATCGGCGAAGGGTTCGGCCATCAGCGCGAGGCCCGAACCTGCGCCTCCCAGGCTCCCCGGCACCCAGGCGAGGCTTGAGTCGATGCGGAGCGCGGCGTTCCGGACCAGGGTGTCCTCCGGATCCGCGAGCTCGACGGCGGGGTCGGGACGCGCCGTCAGCGTCGCCTGGTATTCGCCGTCCGGCAGGGGCTCGCCGCCTGCGCGGCCGTCCCAGCGGTAGCTCTGCGCCTCGGATGAGAAGGGACCGAGTCCGGCGGAGCCCACGAGGACGCCGGCGGCGTCGCGGATCTCGAGGGTCGCCTCGCCGAACGAGCTCACGTCGAAGGAGAGCTCCGCGGAACCGAGCACCCCCGCGTTGCGCGGATCGAAGGCGCTCCTCGAGGCGCGCAGCTCCGAGAGGCGGAATTCCGCGGGCTCGAGCGTCACCTGCAGGGTGGTCACGAGGTTCTCGAGGATGAGCGCCTGGAACGAGGCGGTTTCACGGGCGAAGCGCGATACGTCCACCCGGTGGAGGCCGACCCGCAGTTCCACGAGGCCCGCCTCACGCTGCTTTCCGTCCCGGTCGATCTCGATCCGGGCGTCCGCGGGATCCGTCTCCACGAGCAGCCAGCCGGTGAGCTCCTCGAGCTCGAGGGTGATCACGATCTCCGTCAGCTCCGAGGCCACCAGCACGAACTCCCGCTCGCGGTAGCCCTCGAGCGAGACGAGGACCTGGTGCGGGCCCGCGGCGAACTTTTCGATCGCGAGCGGCGAGCGGCCGCCGAACGCGCCGTCGATGTACACCGTCGCGCCGCGGGGCTCGGTCTCGACCACGAGCCGCGCGAAGCCCGCCGAACCTCCGCTCTTGACCGAGACTTCGGTCGCCGCGTCCTGGGCGGCGCCGGCGCCCGCGGCGAGGCAGAGAAGCACGGCCGTGGCCAGGGCGCGCGCGGTAGAAAGGAAGGTGCCGTGCGCCGCGGCGCGCGGGGCTCGCGGCGGATCCTGCTTCGCTCGGTTCATGGGAACGATTCTAGCGCGGCGCGGGGACGCGGTACAGCCGGCCGGCGGGCCTTCATGCCGGGCGGCCCTCCGTCTTCCGGCCACGCCCGTTCCGGCGCCTGCGTCCATGCCCGCGGCGCGGAACCGGGGCGCTTGCCCGCGAAGCCCGCGGCGTGTAAAGTCATCGCGGCGGAGGGACAGCGATGGTCAGGATAGTGCCGGTGGCTTCCGGCAAGGGCGGTGTGGGCAAGACGGTGCTGGCGGCGAACCTCGCCGTCGCGCTCGCGCGGCTCGGCCGCGCCACGGTCCTCGTCGACCTCGATCTCGGCGCCTCGAACCTGCACACCTGCCTCGGCATCAAGTCCTCGAGCCTCGGGCTCGGAGCGCTGGCCTGGCGGCAGGAGCGGCGCTTCGACTCGCTCGTCATGGAAACGCCGGTGCCGCGGCTCCACTTCGTCCCCGGCGACGGGCTCCTTCCCGGCACCGCCAACCTCGACCACGCGATCAAGACCAAGATCCTCAAAGGCGTCGCCTCGCTGACCGCCGACTTCGCCGTGCTCGACCTCGGGGCCGGCTCAGCCCACAACGTCGTGGACTTCTTCCTCGCCTCGCCGCGGGGGCTGCTCGTGGCGAGGCCCGAGACCACGAGCGTGCTCAACGCCTATTCCTTCCTCAAGACGGCCGTCTGGCGCCTCCTCTTCCGCGCCCTCCCGAAGGGAGGACCCGAGCGGACTCGGCTCGCGGAATTCGCCTCGAGGCGCCTCGAAGGATCCGGCTCGAGCTTCCTCGCGCTCGCCGACGAGCTCGCGCGGGAATTCCCCGCCGCCGCCGCCGCGCTCGCCCAGCTCCGCGCCTTCGTTCCCCGCGTCGTCCTCAACCAGGGGCGCTCGCAGGCCGACGTCGAACTCGGCGGCCGCATCCGCGCCATCGCCGCCCGGAACCTCGGCCTCGGCGTCGAATACGCCGCCTTCCTGCCGGACGACCCGGCCGTGCCCCACTCGGTCGCCGAGCGCGAGCCGGTAGTCCTGACGCGACCCGGGGCGCCTTTCTCGCGGGCCGTCGCCGACCTGGCCGCGCGCCTCGCCGCCGAGGGACCCGAGTCGCCTCCGCATCTCGCGCTCGACGAAGAGGACCTCGAGTCGCTCGCCGCCGCCGCCCTCGCCGCCGGCGACGGTTTCGCGGAAGGGTCCTGACCCGAAACCAACGGAGTTCGCATGAAGCAGACCCTCATACAGCCCGCCAGGCCCGTGCCCGGTTCCCCGCGACGCCCTCCGGTTCCGTCCTTGCCGCCCTTCGCCCGACTGGCGCTACCCCTCGCACTCGCGGTTTCGCTCGCCCTCGCGGCCTGCGCCTGCTCGCCGGGGGAGGGCGGGACGCGGGGCGCCACGAACGCGCCATCCCCTCACGCCGTGAAGCCGGCGCCACCAGCCCGTCCCGATCCCGCCGCCCCGCACCGCGCGCGGGCCCGCGCCATCGCCGAAACCCTGGGCGACGCGGACCTGGTCGGCCAGCTTCTCATGGTAGGCGTCGACGGGACGGGCTCCCTGCCGCGTTCGGCGCGATCCCTGCTGGAAACAGCCCGGCCGGGAGCCGTCGTGCTCTTCGGCTTCAACGCGGACGCGGGGCCGCTCGCGCTCGGCCGCTTCCTCGGCGAGCTCCAGGACGCGGCCGCCTTCCTGCCCGCGCCGATCCTGGCTGCCATCGACCACGAGGGCGGGGCGGTGCAGCGCTTCAAGTCGGGCGTCACGCGCCTGCCCTGGGCGGCCGAGCTCGGCGCGAAAGGCTCCGCGGCCGCGGAAGCCGCGGGCAGGATTGCCGGCTCGGAGCTGCGCGCCCTCGGCGTCGCCCTCAATCTCGCGCCCGTCGTCGAGTCCTCGGGGGCGGGGCAGTCGTCCTTCCTCGGGCGGCGCGCCTTTTCCGCAGACCCCGCGGAATCCGGCAAGCTGGCCGGCGCCTTCGCCTCCGGGCTCGCGTCCGCGGGCGTCGGCGCCGTCCTCAAGCACTGGCCCGGCTCCTCGGAGCTGGATCCGCACCTGGGCCTGCCCACCCTCGACGCGGCAACCGGCGAGCTCGCCGCCCGCTACGAGCGGCCTTTCGCCGACGCCTTCGCCGCGGGACCCGCCGCCGTCATGCTCTCGCATGTGATGCTCCCCTCCATCGACCCGGTTTCTCCGGTCACCTGGTCGAAGGCGGCGATAGCGCGGCTCCGCGCCGCCGGCTTCCGCGGCCTCGTCCTGACCGACGACGTGGCCATGAAGGCCTCGCTCGAGCTCCTGCCCGCCGGCGAGGCCGCCCTGGCAGCCGTCGCGGCCGGCGCAGACCTCGTGATGGTCTCGGGCGGTCCCTACACGGCCGAGGTGGTCGCGACCCTGCGCGCCGCCCTGGCCGACGGCCGGCTGCCGCGGGAGCGGGCCGTGGAGGCCTGCGCGAACGCGCTCGCCTGGAAATTCGCGCTGGAGCTCGAAACCGAGCGGGACGCCGCCGTCCGCGAGGCTCGCCTCGCCTCGTTCCCCGACCTGGTCGCCTCCCACGCGGGGCTGCTGGACTGAGCTCTCTTCCCTAATACCTGCGTCGCCGCGCGCCGAAAATCGAGGCATGGGAAAAGTCCGTCCTAACGAACGCCGGAACGAACGCCGGAACGAACGCCGGAAAGACGACGCGCGCCCGCGCGCCCGGGTCTTCCTCGCGGCTGCCTTCGCGCTCGCGCTCGCGCCGGCGCTTCCGGCCCAGGGCCTCGCCATCGGGCCCTCGGAGCTCCGCATCGAGGAACGAGGCGACGGGGGCTACCACCTCTTCGTCAAGGCGAAGCCCGGCCTCGGCAGCGTGCTGCTCACGGAGTCCACCAAGGATCCGGCCCTCGAGCTGGCCAACTACGCCTACCGCGCGAAGGAGCGCAACGCCGTCAACGGCGGCGAGAAGCGCCTGCTCGACGGCGAGTTCCTTCCCGAGTCCTCCGGCTGGTTCATCGTCGACTCGACGCCCGCGCCCGACGCCGCCTTCGGCAGCGCCTTCGAACTCTTCATCCCCTACGTGCTCCAGTTCGGCTATTCCTGGACCCGGAACGGCGAGATCTTCGTCGCCGACGGCACCTTCGTCAACGTCCGCGCCTTCGCCCTGCCGTACGCGGACTACCGCGGCGCCTGGGCCGACAATCCCTACCTCATCCGCGTCACGCAGCGGCCCTTCGAACGCCCGCCCGAGACGCCCGAGGCGGAGCGCGACCTTTCCATCTATCTCGACGACACGGTCAAGGCCTTCACCGACATCGCCGAGCGCGGCAAGGGCACGGTGCGCTTCGTCGAGGCCGCCGAGGACCTGCCCGGCGAGCTCGCGCGCATCCTCGACGGACTCGCGGGCCCCCGCGTCGACCTCGTGGTCTGCATCGACACCACCGACTCCATGCGCGACGACATCGACGCGGTGAAAGCCTCGATGCGGGGCCTGCTCGCGGAGCGCATCGGCCGCTTCGAGCGCTTCCGCCTCGGCCTCGTTTTCTACAAGGACTACTACGAGGAGTACGTGGCGAAGAAGTGGGACTTCACCTCGGACCTCGCGACCTTCCAGTCGCGCGTCGACGCCGTCAAGGTGGCGGGCGGCCGCGACATCCCGGAGGCCGTCTACGAGGCGCTCGCCGAAGCGGTCACGGGCTTCGCCTGGGATGCGGACGACCGCCTCGTCGTCCTCGTGGGTGACGCGCCGCCGCACCCGCTGCCGCGCGGCGCCGTCACCAAGGATACGGTCGAGGCCGCGGCGGCGGCGGCCGACGTCATCATCGACGTCATCATCCTGCCCCACTGAGGCCCCGGGTCATGCGCCGTTTTCCTGTTGCGCGGAGGCGCGCTTTCCGGCTAGTATCCCCCGCGGCGCGTACTGCGGAGAGGAGCGGCTGGAGCATGCGGATGGACGCCTTGAAGGATTTCCTGGACCGGGCCGACGAACGCGTCGCCATACCCGCGGCCCTCGGCGTGTTCGCCGCGCTCGCGCTCGGCGCCGCCCTGCTCTCCGGCCTCGCCGCCGGTCCGGAACCGCTGGCCGCTGCGGAAGCGGCGCCTGAGTCCGTGCCCGTCTCGCAGGGCGGCTACTCCTTCGCGGAAGGCGACGCCTCAGGCGCCGTCGACCCCGCCGAGCTAGCCGCCTCCGACCTCGCCCTACTCGGCGAGGCGCCCGCCGACCTGGCCGCCGACGAGGACCTCCACTACCGTGTGCGCACGGTCGTTCCCGGCGACACGGTCTGGGACATTTCCATCGAGTACGGCGTGTCCATGGACGCCATCTTCAGCATGAACGACATCCCGCGCGCGCGGGCGCTCCGCGTCGGCATGCGGCTCAAGATCCCCAGCATCAACGGCATTCTCCGCACGGCCAAGGCCGGCGACACCCCGCTCTCGCTCGCGGAGGCCTTCGGCGTCTCGCCCGAGCGCATCGTCGCGGCCAACCGCCTCGATTCGGTCGAGGTCGCGCTGGAAAAAGGCCGCTCCATCTTCCTGCCCGACGCCTCCCTGCCGCGCTCCGAGATGGGCGAGCGCACGGGCGACCTCTTCCGCTGGCCCTACGGCGGCCGCATCACCAGCTGGTACGGCTGGCGCCGCGACCCCTTCAACGGCCGCCGCGTCTACCATGGCGCCCTCGACATCGCGGGGGTGCGCGGCTCCACCGTGCGCGCCGCCATGGCCGGCACGGTCAGCCAGGTCGGCTTCTCGAGCGTGCTCGGCAACTACGTCACCATCCGCCATCCGGTGGGCGGCTACTCCACGCTCTACGGCCACCTCGACGCCGCCACGGTCAAGGTCGGCCAGTGGGTCGCGGTCGGGCAGGGCATCGGCAAGCTCGGCAACACCGGCTATTCCACCGGCCCCCACGTCCACTTCGCCGTCTTCAAAAACGGCGTCGCCATCAACCCCGTGCCCCTCCTGTACTGAAACGAGAACGGTCGCCGAGGGGAAATCGATATCGGGGGGAAGGGCAACTCGGTCGCCTTCATGAAAGCGGAAAAGGCCGTCGCGATCGCGGCGGCCTTCGCGTATCCACCCGCCAGCTCGCTTTACCTTGCCGCCGCATCGGCCGGACGGCGGCCATCCGGCCCGTCGCGGCGCCTTAAGGCTTCCATCACACCGAGGCACGAAGGCACCAAGGAATTCCTTTCGGGTTGCTTCTTCGTGCCTTTGTGCCTCCGTGTGAGATATCCCGGCAGGACACGTACACAAAGCCACCAAGGCACAAAGGAAATCCTTTCGGGTTCCTTCTTCGTGCCTTTATGCCCGCTTGCCTGTGATAGTATCCAGCCAAATGCGGGAGCGGGCATGAGAGATGGCATTAGTAGGCCGCGGAGGCTCAAGGCGGGTGACCGGGTGGCGGCGGTGTCGATCTCGTGGGGAGGGCCCGAGCTCTTCCCCGGCGTCTTCGACGAGGGCGTCCGGCGCTTCCGCGAGTGCCTCGGCCTCGAGCTGGTGGAATTCCCGACGGCGCGCAGGCCGACGGCCGCGCTCCGGGCCGATCCGCGCGCGCGCGCCGATGACCTGAACCGCGCCTGGCGCGATCCGTCGATCCGCGCCGTCATCTGCTCGATCGGCGGCTCCGACGCCATCCGCATGCTCGAGCATCTCGACCTGGACGCCGCGCGCGCCGACCCGAAGCCCTTCATCGGCTATTCCGACGCGACGAACCTCCTCTGCCTGCTGGCGGCGAACGGCCTTCCCGCGTTCCACGGCCCCGCGCTCATGTCGGGCTTCGCCCAGCTCGGAGCCTTCCCCGAGGCCGCGGAGGAGTACCGCCGCGCGTTCTTCGGGGACTGGCCCGATCCCGTTCCGTTCCCGCGCTGGACCGACGAATACCGCGGGTGGGGGGAAGGTCCCGATTTCGGGGCGGTCGGCGAAATCCGGGCGAACGGCGAAGGACATGTCTGGCTGAAGCGCGGAGCGCGGCGCTCGGGCCGCCTCTGGGGCGGCTGCGTCGAGAGCCTCGACGGCCTGAACGGGACGCCGTATTGGCCGCGGGGCGAGTTCTGGGACGATGTCGTCCTCTTTCTCGAAACCTCGGAGGACGCGCCGCCGCCCTCGCTCGTGAAGGCCTGGCTCAGGAACTTCGCGATCCAGGGCATCCTCGGCCGGGCGGCGGGACTTCTCGTCGCGCGGCCGAAGGCGTACTCCTCCGACGGGGAAGCCGAGCTCCGCGAGGCCATCCTCGACGTGGTCGAACGGGAGTATCCCGCGCCTGACCTGAACGTCGTCGTCAACCTCGATTTCGGGCACACGGACCCCAGGCACATCCTGCCTCTCGGCATCGAGCTCGAACTCGACCCGGAAGCCGGCGCCCTGCGCTACCTCGAATCTCCCTGGATTGATTGATGAACGAAGCTTGACCACGGAGACACAGAGGCACGGAGGGAAGAGGGAGGAAGAAACAGGCAGGGATTTGTTCTCGACCCCCTCCGTCTTAACCCGTTTTCCTCCCGAACTCCGTGTCTGCGTCGCTTCGCTCCGCTTTCGGTGTGGAAGGATTGAGGTGCCCGCGCTTCGCGCAGGCGACCTCATCCGTGCCTCCGTGGTTCTCTTTTTACTTTACTACTTCTTCAGCAATTCGTTGATGCTCGCGGCGGCGCGGCGGCCTTCGCCCATGGCCAGGATCACGGTCGCGGCGCCGAGCACGATGTCGCCGCCGGCGTAGACCCTGTCCATCGAGGTCTTGCCCGCGTCGTCCACGACGATGTTGCCGCGCTTGTTGACGTGGATCTCCGGCGTGGTGGCGGGAATCAGCGGGCTCGACGAGTTGCCGATGGCCACGACGACGGCCTCGACCGGGATGATCTCCTCCGAGCCGGGAATGGGCACGGGCCGGCGCCTGCCGGAATCGTCCGGCTCGCCGAGCTCGTAGTGGAGCACTTCCATTTCCTTCACGCGGCCCTTCTCGTCCGGGATGATCCGGGTCGGGTTGGTCAGCAGCTTGAAGACGATGCCCTCTTCCTTGGCGTGCGCCACTTCCTCGACGCGGGCGGGCATCTCGACCTCGGTGCGGCGGTAGACGATGTAGACCGTCTCCGCGCCGAGGCGCTTGGCCATGCGCGCCGCGTCCATGGCGACGTTGCCGCCGCCGAGCACGGCCACGGTCCGGGCCTGGAAGATGGGCGTGGCGGCCTTGCCCGCCGCGTAGGCCTTCATCAGGTTGGAGCGCGTCAGGTACTCGTTGGCGCTGAACACGCCCACGAGGTTTTCGCCGGGTATGTCCATGAAGTTCGGGAGCCCCGCGCCCGAGCCGACGAAGGCGGCGTCGAAGCCGTCCTCGGCCAGCAGGTCCGCGAGCTTCCGGGTGCGGCCCACGAGGAAGTTGGACTCCACCGTGACGCCCATCTCGCGGAGCGCCGCGATCTCGTCCTGCACGATGGCCTTGGGCAGGCGGAACTCGGGGATGCCGTACATGAGGACGCCGCCGGGCTTGTGGAAGGCCTCGAACATGGTGACCTCGTGGCCGGCCTTGCGGAGGTCCGCGGCGGCGCTGATGCCCGCGGGGCCCGAGCCGACCACGGCGACCTTCTTGCCGGTCGCGGGCGCGAGGGCGGGTAGCTTCCGCGCGCCTTTCTCCCGCTCGAGGTCGGCCACGAAGCGCTCGACGCGGCCGATCGAGACGGCCTTGTCGACGCTCTTCAAGCTCTTGCCGAGCGTGCAGGGGGCCTGGCACTGGCTTTCCTGGGGACAGACCCTGCCGCACACCGAGGGCAGCAGGCTCGATTCCTTGATGACCGCGAGCGAACCCGCGAAGTCGCCCTCGGCGGCCCTGGCGAGGAAGCGGGGAATGTCGATGCCGACGGGGCAGCCCGCGACGCAGGGCGCGGTCTTGCACTGGAGGCAACGGCTCGCCTCGACGCGCGCCTGCTCCGCCGAGTAGCCGATGGCCACTTCTTCCATATTGTGGACGCGGACAGCCGGATCCTGGCTCGGCATCTCCTGGAGCGGCAAGGCCATGCGCTCGCGCGGTCCGAGGGTTTTCCCTTCTATCGCAGCGAGCGTCGCGGCGGCGGCCGCGCGGAGCTCTTCCTTGGTGGCGTGGTGGCTCATCTTCACTTCACCTCTCCGGCGATGCCGAGGTCCATGTGGCAGACGTGGTGGGCTTCCTTCTCCTGCGTCTTGTAGGCGCCGAGGCGCGAGAGCATGTTGTCCCAGTCCACGAGGTGGCCGTCGAACTCGGGGCCGTCCACGCAGACGAACCTGGTCTCGTTCCCCACCGTCACG
>JAKLEE010000150.1 GCA_022703215.1 Spirochaetota bacterium
CCACCAAGGTCTTCGAGGGGTGCCGCGAGGCGGTCGGCGTGGTCTACGCGCCGCGCTCCGACCCGGTCGCCGCGCTCGAGGCCTGCGCCAGTCGTTTCGCGGAACTCCTGCGGGCGGCCGGCGCGACCGAGGTTTCCTACTCGATCGTCTAGGAAGAAGCCTCTCCCGGAAGAGAAGGGGTTGCGCCCCTTCCCTTCCGGGGCCATCCCATCCCCGCCATCCATCCCCGCCCGTCTCGCCGCGCGGGGCGCGCGACGCTATACTGCCGGCCTCATGCGCCACCCGAAGCTCTCCGCCCTCGCCGCCCGCGCGGCCGCCCTGCCCGGCCGGGGCCTCGCCTACCTCCGCGGCTTCCCGCGGCCCGTGCTGCTCCTAACCCTGGCCACCATGATCGAGTCGACGGGCCGCTTCATGGCGGTGCCCTACCTGACGCTGCGCATGCGCGACGCGGGCGTGAGCCTCGGCGCGCTCGGCGCGGTGCTCGGGGCGGCGCCGCTCGCCAGCGTGGTCTTCGGGGCCTGGGGCGGCACCCTGGCCGATCGTGTCGGCCGGAAGCCCGTGCAGATAGCCGGCGTCGCGACGAGCGGCCTCGCGCTGATCGGCTTCGCCTTCGCGGGCGCCAACCCGCTTCTGCTCGGCGTGCTCAACTTCCTCAATGGCATGACGCGCACCTTCTACCGCCCCGCCACCCAGGCGGCCCTCGCGGACCACTGCCCGCCGGAGCGGCGCTCGGAAGCCTACGCGCTCAACCGCATCGCGCTCAACGCCGCGTACGCCTGGGGGCCGCTCGTCGGCCTCGCCATCTTCCCGGTGGCGCCGCGCCTCGGGTTCGTGGCGGGCGGGCTCCTCAACCTGGCCGCGGGCATCTACATCGCCCTCGTCGTGCCGGAATCGGCGCCCGCCCTGCGCGCGCGCGCCGGGGCGCCCCGATCGCAGGAGACGCGCCGGGGCGAGGCCTCAGCCGAGTGGGGCGCCATCCTCCGCGACGGCGTCTTCTGGGCCTGGACCGCGGGCATGGCCCTGGTCTGGGGCGCCTACGACCTCATCCAGAGCTTCCTGCCCCTGCATCTCCGCGAATCGGGACAACCGCTCTCCACCTACGGCGCGGTGCTGTTCGCGAACGCGACCGTCTGCGTGCTGGGCCAGCTGCCCCTCTCGAGGCTGCTCCGGACGGCGCCGATCGCCCCGTCGGCCGGCTTCTCGAAGCTGGCCTACGCGGCGGGCTTCCTCGGCTTCGCCTTCCTGCCCTTCCCGGTCACGGCGGTGCTCGCCATGCTCGTCCTCTCGACCGGCGAAATCTGGGGCTCGGCGGTGCAGTCGCGCTTCGTGCCGGAGCACGCGAAGCCCGTCCTGCTCGGCCGCTACCAGGGGCTCTCGGTGGCCTCCGAGCTCGGACGCGCGGTCGTGGCCCCGGTCGCGGGCCTCCTGATGCAGCGCTACGGCAGCCGGGCGGTTTTCGTGGCCGCGGCCGCGGTGTCCATCGCGGGCGGCCTCGTCCTCCACCTGGCCGGCGCGGCGCACGACCGGGCGGCCGCCCGGGAAAAGCCGGCGACGGAGGTCTCCGGGCGGCCCGGCCGCGAGTTGTAAGCCGCGGCCGCTTCGGACTATCCTCCGCGTATGGAACGAAAGGAAGCGCCGCTCGTCGGCGTCATCATGGGTTCGGATTCCGACCTCGCCGTCATGGCCGAGGCCTCGAAGGTCCTGGCCGAGTTCGGCGTGGCGCACGAGACGACCGTCGTGTCGGCGCACCGGACGCCGGAGCGGCTCTTCGAGTACGCGCGCTCGGCGCGGAGCCGCGGCCTCGAGCTCATCGTGGCGGGCGCCGGCGGAGCGGCCCACCTGCCGGGCATGGTGGCGTCCTTGACGACCCTGCCCGTCATCGGCGTGCCGGTCAAGGGCCGCGCCTTCGAGGGCCTTGATTCCCTGCTTTCCATCGTCCAGATGCCCTCGGGCGTGCCCGTAGCGACCGTCGCGGTCGACGGGGGACGCAACGCGGGGCTGCTCGCACTCCGCATCCTCGCGACGACGCGGCCCGCTCTCGCCGAGCGGCTCGCGGCTTACGCCCGCCGCCTTGAGACCGAGGTCCTCGACAAGGCGGGCGCACTCGAGAGGCTCGGCCCCGAGGCGTACCTGGCCGGCAAGGCAAAGGCATAAGCGTGCGCATGCTCGACCCGACCGAAGAGAACCTGCGCCTCGCGGCCGACGCTCTGCGCGAGGGCAAGCTCGTCGCCCTGCCCACCGAGACCGTCTACGGGCTCGGCGCGGACGCCTTCAACCCGCGCGCCCTGGCCCGCGTCTTCGAGGCCAAGAACCGCCCGCACTTCGACCCCCTCATCGTCCACGTGGCCACGGTCGAGGCGGTGGACCGGGTTGCGGACCTGGAGGCGCTCGGAAGCTCGGGCGCATCGCGCGCGCGCGCCTTGATGGAGGCCTTCTGGCCGGGTCCGCTCACCCTGATCCTGCCCAAGCGTCCGGAGGTGCCGGACCTGGCCACGAGCGCCCTGCCGAGCGTGGCGGTCCGCCTGCCCGCGCACCCGGTGGCGCGACGCCTGATCGAGCTGTCGACGGGCGCGGTGGCCGCCCCCTCGGCCAATCCCTTCGGCTACCTTTCGCCCACGCGCGCCGCCCACGTGGCCGACCAGCTCGGCGAGCGCGTCGACTTCATCATGGACGGCGGGCGCTGTCCCGTCGGCGTCGAGAGCACGGTGCTGGACCTTACCGTCGATCCGCCCCTCGTGCTGCGGCCGGGCGGCCTGTCGGTGGACCGCCTCGAAGCCCTGCTCGGAACGGTGGAGGTTTTCGACCGCTCCACCACGAGCCCGAAGGCGCCCGGCCAGCTGCCGAGCCACTACGCCCCGCGCGCCCGGCTCAAGCTCGTACCCGCGGGCGCCCTGCCGCTCTGCGACCCGTCGCCCGGGGCCGTCGCCCTGTGCTTCGACGCCGCGTCGGAGGCGCGGCTCCGCGCGGAGGCGCCCGGGCTTTTCGCCCGCGCCTTCGTCCTTTCGCCCTCAGGCGACCTCGTGGAAGCGGCCGCCGAGCTCTTCGAGACCCTGCACTCCCTCGACGCCTCCGGCGTCGCGGAAATCTGGGCTGAACGCGTGCCCGACGCGGGGCTCGGCCGGGCGGTCAACGACCGGCTCTACAAAGCCTCGGAGAAATAGCGCGCCTCGGGCGCGGTAAAAATACCGGATAATAAGAGCGTCCGCGTCTTCCGATAATGAAAGCGGAGGACGCGAGAGATGAACGCCGTCGTCGGAGCCACCAACCGCCTGCCGCTTTCCTACGTGAGCGGAGCCCGCTACGCCTCCGGCCGCGTCAGCGTGCCGGTGCTCCCCTCGCAGGCGCTCTACGCCCACTTCGAACACGTGGCGGGCGTCGTCACCGCCGCCGATTCCGGCGTGCGCGGCTACTCCATCGACAAGCTCAAGCTGCTCGACATCCTGATCGACCGCCTCGCCTCCGCGAAATCCGATCCGTCCATCAAGGACCGCAAGGGGCGCGAAAAGGACGAGGCGCGGGCCGACGCGCTCATCGAGCAGTACACGAGGGAGCTCAAGTCCCTGGCCGCCCGTCCGATCGCTCCCGCCTCGTTGCCCGCCCCGGGCACCGCGCTTTCCATCGCGGCGTAAGCCTTCCGTCCCGGAAGGAAGCGCCGCTTCTCCGGACCGTCAGTCCCCGAAGACTCCGCCGAAGGCCATGCGCCCCCGCGCGGGGTTTTCGTACAGGATGTGGACATATTCCGCGGGACGGTCGAGGACGCGGCCGAGCTCGCGCGCCAGATCGAGGGTGCGGGCGTCCAGCCCGGGACCGCGCTCGAAATCGCGGAGCAATATCTCGACGAAAACGGGGCTGAACGCCGTGCCGCCCCCGCCGTTCTCGGCGTAGCCGGCGCGGTCGAGCCCGCGGAGGCGCACCCACACCGTACCGTCGGCGGAGCCCAGGACGCGGCCGATGCCATCCGCCAGCTCCTGCGCGAGCGTTTCCCGCGGCGGCCCTTCCGAGGCATCACGCACGTATTCGATGCGCACGACCGGCATCCTGAACCTCCTCCACCTTGAAAGCGATACGTCCGGGCCGGCGGCCGACCCGGACGCTCAGGTCCCAGGCTTCATGCCCAGCAGCGCGACCAGGTCGAGCGGTCCGTCGAGCCCTTCATGCAAGGCGCCGTAAAGGACAGCCGCGCCGAGGACGTTCTTGACGTATTGCCTCGTCTCCGGGAAGGGGATGGCCTCGACCCAGAGCTCGACCGGCAAGGCGCCGAATTCGCGGTCCCAGGCGCGCGGCCGCGAGAGGCCGGCGTTGTAGGCCGCAGCCACGCGCGGCAGGTCGCCGGAAAGGGCGCGCGTCAGGCCGGCGAGGTGCCGTCCCGCGAGGCGCAGGTTGTCCTCGGGACGGGTCAGGTCGTAGTCCGCCATGCCGAGTGCCTTGGCCGCCTCGGCCGCCGTGGCGGGCATGAACTGGGCGAGGCCGATGGCCCCCGCGCTCGAGACCACCGCGGGACGGAAATGGCTTTCCGAGCGCACGAGGCCGAGGAGGAAGCGGTCCGGCACCGAAGCGGCGGCGGCGGCGGCGCGGATATCCTCGAGCCAGGGCCGCGGCCAGAGGAGCTCCCAGTCGTCCCGCCCGGGCGTGAAGCCCGGGAGGTACCAGAGCCTCGAGGCGGCCAGCATCGAGTCGCTCCACAAGCCCTCGGTTGCGAGGCGTCCGGCGAGGACACGATAGGCCGAGGGCGACAGCGCGTCCCAGCCCGGCAGCTCGCGCAGTTCCGGGTAAACCAGGTCCGGCAGGCCCCAGTCGGCGAAGCCGAGGAGGTAGGCGAGCGCGGCGGCGTCCGGGAACGCGGGCTTCGCGGCCTCGTACCCGTCCGGCGCGGGCGCGGCCGGTCCAGGCCCGGCCGGCGTCGCGTCGGGCGTGGGGACGGGTTCCGGGTCGAAGGCCCAGGCGGCCTCGCCGGTCATCGCGGCCGAAAGCGCAAGGTAGTAGTGCTCTCGGCTCAAGGACGCGACCTCGTGGTAGAGCGGCAGGGCGAAAGCGCGCCGCGCTTCGGGGGTATCGAAGCCGGGGACTAAGCCCGCCTCGGCGGCGCGAGCGAGCGTCCAGTAGAGCCGCGCCCGCGCTGCCGCCGGGGCGCGGAGTCCGTAGCCCGCCGCGAGGCTCCGGATTGCCTCTCCGTCGCGCGCGACGAGCGCTGCGCGGAGGAGTCCGTCCATGAGATCGGTGAAGTTGCCCGGCGCGGCGAGCGAGGGCGCCGCCTCGTTGAGCGCGCGCAGGGCGTCGGCGCGCGATCGCTTCGCGAGGGCGTCGACTCGGTACCAGAGGCAGGCGTCCCGGTCGGCGGGCCGATCGGCGAGCGCTGCCGCCTCGGCGAAGGCGGCGGCCGCCGCGTCGTGACGCTCGCGATCCCGGAGGATGCGCGCGCGGTAGAAGGCCGCGAGGAAGGCGGCGCGGGAGGCGCCGGGAGCCGCCGGAGCGGCGGCGGCCGAGGCCGCCACCCGCGCGAAAAAGGCCTCGCCGCGCGTGTGCTCCTTCAGGGCCAGGAAGGCGCGGCCGAGGTCCGAGAGGGCCGCGTCCTGGGCCAGTGCGCCCGCCAGCGACTCAAGGTTCGCGTCGGCGAGCCTGACTGCGGCCCCCTGGTCTCCAGCGGCGACGGCGGCGCGGACCTCGAGGGCCAGGCGCTCGAGCGGGACGAGTCCGCCCGCGTCCGCTGCCGGCAAGGCGGCCGCCAGGGCCTTAGCCTTCGCGAGTTCTTCCTTGCCGGCCGACGCGAGGGCGGCTACGGCCCGGAGCGCCTCCACGCCGCGCGCGGAGGCGGGATCGAGCGCGAAGGCGGATTCCGCCTCGAGGATGCGGATACCAGGGGCGTTCCGGCGCTCCGGCCACACGGTAAAGATCTCGTCCAGCTCCTCGAGCGCCTCGGCGTGGCGGCCGAGCCGGGCGAGGGCGGCGGCGCGGGCCTCGCGCTCCCTGGACGTCGGCGGGGCGGCAAGCGCCGCGTCGGCGGTCTTACCATCCGCGGATGGCCGCGCCGCGGCCGCTTCCCGGGCCAGGCCGTCGACGAGGGCGACGATCGCGCCGTCGCTTCCCTCCTCGACGAGGGCATCGAGCAGCAGGCTCCTCGCGCGCGCAAGGTGGAAGCCGGTCTCGCGCTCGAGGGCGAGGCGGAGCAAGGCGAGCGAGCGCTCCGGCGAGCCGAGCCTCGCGGCCAGGCGCGCGGCGTAATGGAAGGCGCCGGGGCCGAGCCGCCCGAGCTCGGCGTAGCGTTTTTCCGGCACCTCGAG
>JAKLEE010000151.1 GCA_022703215.1 Spirochaetota bacterium
AGTTCGGGCTCGACCTCTATTGGTACCGCGATCGGGTGTGGCAGATCGGCCTGGCGAAGGGATCGCTCGTGGCGCTGTTCGGCCTCAGACCCGGCGATACGGTCGACAAGGCCTTCTCCCTGCTCGGCCAGCCCGCGTGGTCGGGCGGAAACGCATCCGGAGCCTCCGGAGCCTCCGGAGCCGCCGAGCCCGCCGGCTCCGCCGAAGCGGCCGCGCGCACGGCCTGGGAATGGAACCTGCCGAACTCCCCCTGGCCGCTCCGGCTCAGGGCGATAGCGCGCCCCGACGGGGCGCTGGAGGAACTCTACGCGTACCGCGCGGATTTCTGAACGCCCGCGGCGCCCCCTCGCAACCCGTCCCGCCGGAGCGCCCTGATGTCGCGCCTCTGCCTCAGCCTGACCGCCAGCACCATCGACGGGAACCTGGCCGCCCTCGAACGCTACCGGGACACGGTGGATCTCTGCGAGCTCCGCGTCGACTGCCTCGAGCCGCAGGAGTGGTTCGCCATCCGCCGCTTCCCGCGCCTCGCGGGCATGCCCGTCATCCTGACCGTGCGACGGAAGGCCGACGGCGGCATGTTCGAGGAGGGCGAAGGCGTCCGCCTGGTCATCCTGGCCAAGGGCATCTCCTTCGCGAGCCAGGATCCGCACAGAAACTTCGCCTACATCGACATCGAAAGCGACTTCCGCATCCCCGCCCTCGAGGAGGCCGCGCGCACTTTCGGCACCCGCATCATCCGCTCCATGCACTTCCCGAAAGGCATGCCGGACGACCTGGACGCGACCTGGCGCCAGCTCGAGGCCGACCCGGCGGAAATCCCCAAGCTCGCCGCCACGCCGCACGGCATCGAGGACCTGACCGCGCTCTTCCGCTATTTCGCCGACCTGCCCCATTCCGAACGCGTCGTCGTCGGCATGGGCGACTACGGCTTCTGCACCCGCGTGCTGGCGGAGGGGCTAGGATCCTCGATCACCTACTCGTCCGCCCTCGCCGCGGGCCTCCGCAGCGCGGGGCCCGGCCACGTCGATCCGGCGGTGCTGGACGGCACCTACCGCTGGCGCCAGATCGGTCGCGACTTCGCCGTGTTCGGCATCCTCGGCGGCTCCTCGGTGCTCGGATCGCTCTCGCCGGCCATCCACAACGCGGGCTTCGCCGCGCGGGACCTCAAGGCCGTCTACCTGCCCTTCCCCGCCGACTCCATCGAGCGCTTCCTCGAGCTGGCGGACTTCCTCCACCTCAGGGCCTTTTCGGTCACGGTGCCCTTCAAGGAGCGCATCCTGCCCTGGCTGGTGGAGCGCACCACCGAGGTCGACGCCATCGGGGCCTGCAACACCGTGGTCCGGAGCGCGCAAGGCTGGACCGGCGCCAACACCGACTCCGTGGGCTTCGAGAAGGCCCTGTTCGAATTCCTGGGGACCGCGGACCTCGCGGGCCTGCCCTGCGCCATCATCGGCGCGGGCGGCGCGGCCCGCGCCGTGGCCTGGGTCCTCTCGCGGCTCGGCGCGGAGGTCTGCGTGGTCAACCGCAACATGACCCGCGCGAAGGCCCTGGCGGAGCGTTTCGGCTTCGAGTGGAGCGGCATGACCGAGCGCGCGGTCGAGCTCCTCTCGCGACACAAGTCCCTCATCGTCCAGTGCACCACGGTCGGCATGGAGGGCGGCCCGCCCGGCGACCCGCTCGACTGGTACGACTTCGACGGAAGCGAGGCCGTCTTCGACACCATCTACAACCCAGCCGTCACGCCCTTCCTGGCCCGCGCCCGAGCCGCGGGCTGCCGCACGGCCGGCGGCATCGGCATGCTCCGCCACCAGGCGGAGGCGCAGTTCGTCCGATTCACCGGGCTCGAGTATCCCGCGGGAGCGGCGGACGAGGTGCTCGCCGCGGCGATACGCGGCGGCAAGACCAAAGAGGAGAACCATACGTGAGCGATACCGCGAATCCCGGAACCAAGGCTGCCTTCGTGTCCGTCGTCGGCCGCCCCTCGGCCGGCAAGAGCACCCTGGTCAACGCCCTCTGCGGCGGCAAGATCTCCATCGTCTCGCCGGTGCCGCAGACCACCAAGAACACCGTGCGCGGCATCAAGAACGACGCGCGGGGACAGCTCGTGTTCCTCGACACGCCGGGCATCCACGACTCGGACAAGCGCCTCAACCAGCGCCTCCGCGACCTGGCCGTCGGCTCGCTCGGCGAGGCGGACCTGATCCTCTACCTGATCGACGCCTCGCGCGAGGCCGGCGCCGAGGAGGAGGCCATCGCCTCGCTCCTCGCCCCCTTCGCGTCCAAGACCATAGCCTGCGTCAACAAGACCGACCTGCGCGAAGCCGACTCGAAGCGCGCCCGCGCCTTCGTCGCCGAGCGCCTGCCCGACACGCCCGTGCTCGAGCTCTCGGCGCTCAAGGGCGACGGCCTCGGCGCGCTCGCGGACGACCTCTTCGCGCGCGCCCCGGAAGGCCCAGCCTGGTATCCGGCCGAGTACTACACCGACCAGGAGCCCGTCTTCCGCATCGCGGAGATCGTGCGCGAGAAGGTCCTGCTCCACGGCCGCGAGGAAGTGCCGCACTCGGTCTTCGTCCGTTTCGTGGACGCGCAGCGGAAGGACGACGGCAGCCTCGTGTACACCGCGGAGCTCGTGGTGGAGCGCGAGTCGCAGAAGGGCATCCTGATCGGCAAGGGCGGCGAGATGATCCGCACCATACGCGAAGAGGCCGAGCGCGACCTCCAGTCGATCTTCGACTACGAGGTCAGGCTCAGCCTCCGCGTCGCCGTCCAGAAGGACTGGCGCAAGGACGACAAGCTGATCAAGAAACTTTACTACTGAGCTCCTGCTCCAGGAGGCAGTTGACCTTCTGGTTCTTGGAGAACGCGGCGTCGAAGCCGTCGCGCTCGATCTCGGCCAGGATCTCCGCCGCCTTGGGGAAGACGCAGTCCTCGAGGCGGCGGCGTTCCTCGGCCTTGAAGTCCTGGAGCACGTAGCCCGCGACGTCGTCGTGGTCGGGGCGGCCGATGCCGAAGCGGAAGCGGAGGTAGTCCGGCGTCGACAGGCGGTCGCGGATGGAGCGGAGGCCGTTGTGGCCGCCCAGGCCGCCGCCGCGCTTCAGGCTGACCGTGCCGAACATGAGCTCGAGCTCGTCGTGGACGGCCAGCAGCTCGTCGGGCAGGATCTTGTAGAAGCGCATGAGCTCGGCGACCGAGTCGCCGGACAGCTTCATGTAGGTTTCCGGGCAGAGGTAAAAGATCCGTCCCCCGTCGGTCTCGCGCGAAGCCCAGCGCCCGCGGAAGCCCCGCTCCCACCGGAGGGACCCGAAGAAGGGCAGGTTCTCGAGGAACTGCCACGCCACGTTGTGCCGGTTGCCGCGATGCTCGCGGCCATGATTGCCGAGGAAGGCGTACAGTTTGACCATGCGTCGTCCCGTTGTTGACAGGAGCCTCCGGTACGCGCCGGAGGCCCGCTGGAAGATGCGGGCGTACCCGCGGCCGGGGCCTCGTTTGACACCCCGACGGGCGGATAGTACCATACTTCGCGATTCAGGAAAAGGAGCGCCCCCATGACCGACCCCCGCCTGGAACGCAGCGTCCGACCGCTTCCCGGAGGCGTCGCGGGCTCGCTCCTCGCCTGGAAGGCCCGCGAGGCCTTCGAGCCGCCCGCCGCCTTCGACCTCGAGGACGCGCCGCTTCCGGAGCTCGCCGCGCTGGCCGGAACGCCCCCCGGCGACGCCTGCGCCGACGCCTCGCGCGCCTTCTTCTGGGCGAACGGCTGGCAGTCCTGGTCGCCGGGCTGGGAGCTCGCGCCGGGGGAGCGCCACGGGCGCGTCCGGATCGTCACCAAGCTGAACCTCTACAACGAGCGCCACCTGCCGCCCCGCCGCGACGGCCGCGTCGAAGCCTGCTTCGCAGGCTGGCTCCGCGCCGCCGACGGCTCGGGCGGCATCCTCGCCTTCGCGGCGACGAAATCCGACCTGGCCCCGCTGACGTTCCGCCTCGACCGCAAACGCGGCACGCTCGGCGTCGAGGCCTTCTGCGCGAGCGCCCGCTACGCGAAAGGCGAGACCGTCGCGGAGGCGGCCTTCTTCCACGCCCCGGACTTCTTCGCAGCCCGCGACCGCCTCAAGGCGGTCCTCGGCAACGGCGCCGCCTTCGCGAAGCTCGAGTTCCTCGGGGAGAAGGGCAAGCGCCTCGTGCCCGGCGGCTGGGAATCCTGGTACAACCATTATTCCGACATCGACGAGCGCCTGATCCGCGCCGACCTCGAGGCGCTCGGCGCCAACGGCAACCTGCTCAACGAGTACTACCTCCGCCGCGGCAAGCCGGCCGTGTTCCAGATTGACGACGGCTGGCAGCGCACGGTGGGCGACTGGCGCCCGAACGGCAGCCGCTTCCCCGGCGGCATGGCGGCCCTGGCCGCCGACATCGAGGCCAAAGGCCTGATACCCGGCCTCTGGATGGCGCCCTTCGCCGTCCGCTCGAACGCCCCGATCATGGACGAGCATCCCGACTGGATACTCAAGGACGCGCGCGGCAAGCCCGCGGTGGTCGGCTGGCAGCCCGCCTGGGACGGCGACTGGCACGGCCTCGACCTCACGGTGCCCGAGGCGCTCGACTACCTCGAAAACCTGATCGAGACCGCCGCGAACGAGTGGGGCTTCCGCTACCTCAAGCTCGATTTCCTCTTCTCAGGCGCCCATTCAGGCGCCTGGGCCAGGCCCGATGCGGTCCACAGGATCTACCGCCGCGCCGTCGAGCGCCTGACCCGCCTCGAGCGCAACCGCTCGGGCAAGCCCGTCGCCTACCTCGGCTGCGGCGCCCCGCTCGGCCTCTCGTATGACCGCCTGCCCCTCATGCGCATCGGCGCCGATACCCTCGAGCGCTGGGACGACTTCCAGACCCGGCTGGTGAACCACGGCGGCCGCCCCTCCGCGTGGGTCAACATGAAGGACACGATCGGCCGCGCCATGCTCGACGGCGCCGCCTTCGTCAACGACCCCGACGTCGTCTTCTGCCGCACCGAGAACATGGGCCTTACGGAAACCGAAAAGGAGACCGTCGCCCTCGTGTCGTTCCTCTTCGCCTCGCAGGTCATGTTCTCCGACGACCCCGAAGCCTTCGACGAGGCGGAGGAGAAGGCCTTCACCGAGCGCGTCGTCGCACTCTGGGACCGCCTCGCCTCCGCCGAGTGCGCCGCCCTCCGGATTCCCGGCTTCCGCGACGTCTACCGCGTCAGTTCCCGCGACCGCTCGATCGACGGAGTGGTAAACCTTTCCGACCGCGCGGCCACGCTGCCGCTCCATTTCGACCGCTCGCGCGCCCTCGTCGACCACGCCCGTCCGCGCCGCGGCGGGTCGTCCTTCGAGGCGCGCTCGGTCACCCTCTGGGAGAATCCGGCATGAACCGCACGACCTACGTCCTCGGCCACCGCAACCCCGACACCGACTCCGTGGTCTCGGCGGCCGCCTACGCGCACCTGAAGCGCGAGCTCGGGCTCGAGCGCTGCGTGGCGGCGCGCGCCGGCAACCTGAACCCGCAGACCGAGTACATCCTCGAGCGTTTCGGCGTCGAGGCCCCGCTCTTCCTGCCGGACCTCCTGCCGAAGGTCGAGCACTACCTCGGCGACCCGCCCCTGACCGTGCACCGCGGCACCCCGCTCTGGGAGGCCCTCTCGATGATGGGCACGAGCGGCCAGAAGGCCCTGCCCATCGTCGACGAGACGGGCCGCTACCGCTCCATGCTGCACTACTCCGCCTTCGCGCAGAACATCCTCCGCAAGATCAACCCGCGGAAGAAGGCCGTCATCCCCACGAGCGTCGGACGCCTCGCGTCGACCATCAAGGCGCAGCCCGTCGTCCTCTTCGAGGAGGAGGAGATCTTCCGCGCCCACGTGCTCGTCGCCGCCCTCGAGACCGACAGCTTCAAGCGCCACCTCGACGGCGAGGCGAAAGAGAACGCCATCGTCATCGTCGGCGACCGCGTCGAGGTCCAGCGCTACGCCATCGAGTCGAAGGTCCGGGCCCTCGTCATCACCAACGGCAACCTGCTCGACCGCGAGCTCCGCGAGCTGGCCGAGCGCAACCGCGTCTCGGTGCTGGTCTCGCCCTACGACACGAGCTCCACCAGCCTCCTCGTCATCTATTCCACCCCGGTGGAGACCATGGGCGACTCGGACATCCGCCCCGCCCTGCGCACCGACCCCCTGCGCCGCGCGCGCGAGCTCCTGGCCGAGTCGCCGAGCCGCTCCATTCCCGTGGTGGACGACGAGGGCCGCGTGGTCGG
>JAKLEE010000152.1 GCA_022703215.1 Spirochaetota bacterium
CTCGACGCGGAAGGCCTGGCGCGGCTCAGGGCCATCGAGGAGGATCCGAAATCCTTCAGCCCTGAGGGCTCCACGGCCATCGGCTCGGCCATCGAGGCCGGCGTCGAGGCTCTCGCCCTTTCGGGCCTGATACTCCGCTCGCTCATCGTGGTGACCGACGGCGAGAACGCGCGCGGCGTCGACCCGGCGGACGCGCTCGAGGCTGTGCGCGCGAACCGGTCGAGCGCCTCGACGGAGGATTTCCCGGTGTTCACGGGTTCGACCCTGGTCAGCTTCATCGGCTTCGACATCGACGCGGGACGCTTCGAGCCGCTCGAGGCCTACGGCGCGCGCGTCGTGGGCGCGGCGGACCAGGAGGAGCTGGCGCGGGTCCTCTCGAACCTGCTGGAGGCCGACGCGACGCGGCTCGAGGCGGCGGGCGAGGGGGTTTCGCCATGAGCGAACAAGGCGGATCGCTGCGGGCGCTCGCCTCGGCCGGCGGGGCCGGCGTCCTTTTCGCGCTGTTCTGGCTGGTCATCGGCATACCCCTGCCCTGGAGCGCCGGCGCGGGCGTGGCGGGCTACGCCGCGCTCTGGGCGCTGCTTTCGGGGATGGCGCGGGAACGGAAGCCGACGCCGATCGGCGAATTCGTCGACCCGGCCCTGGCGAAGCGGGCCGCGGCTGCCGCGCGCGAGGCGGCTTCCTCGCTGGAGGCCACCGCCAAGGGCCTGGGGCCGCGCGACGCGCTGCTGCCGAAGCTGCGCGAGCTCTCGGGCCTGCTCGGTTCCATCGCCGCTGATGTCGAGGAGGACCCGAAGGACGCCGCCGCCGCGTTCGCCTTCGTCGCCGCCCAGGGCGAGGCATCCGCGCGCGCGGCGCGGCTCGCGCTGCAGATCGAGGCGCGCGGGGGCTCGCGCGAGCAGGTGGAGGACGCGCGCTCGCGGGTCGGCGCCGCGCTGGACATCCTGATCGCGGCCCACCGGAGGCAGCTGCACAGCCTGCAGGAGGACAACCTGGCCGAGCTGCGCGCGGAGCTCGAGACGCTCGAGGCGACGCTCGACCTGGAGGCCGACATCGACGCGGTCCGCCCGGATAAACGCGGCGAAAGCGCGGGCGGGACGACGGGCTAGGCCGTGCCGGGCAGCCGGTCCGCGCCGGACCGGACCGGGGGGCGGCGCCGTGTGCCGGAGCGCGTGCCGCGTGCCGGAGCGCGTGCCGCGTGCCGCGTGCGGGAGCCGTCGCGCCCTAGTCGCGCTTGAGCTCGATCGAAGCCGGTTTGCGGATATAGCGCATCTTCACGAGCTCGTCGATGAGCAGGGCCAGCACGGGCTTGCGTTTGCCGAAAAGGGCCTCGCCGTCGGCGACCGCGCCGCGCGCGGATACCAGGAGCTCGCCCGACTTGGTGGTGGCCCAGTACCAGCCCGTGTCGGTGGTGGCCGGATGGCTCGAGCGCGTCTCGCCGAACCAGAAGCCGCCGTCTTCGAGCACCGCGAAGCGCCCGTAGCCCGAATAGCCGTACTCGCCCACGTCGTCGAGCGTATCGATGTCCGGCAGGCTCGCGAGCCTGATGACCAGCTTGCGGTCCGCCGCCGCGTTGCCCTTGTCCATGTCGCCCCCTCCCGCGCTTGCCGCGCGCACGCGGGAAGTATGGAAGGTCGGGAACGATTCCGCCAGAGCGGGTGAAGGAATCTGGACGAAGGCGGCCTGGCCCGGTCCAGCCCGGCCGAGGCATGGGTGGAGCGTGGAATCGCCGCGCCAGGTCTGCGCCCATCCGTCACGGCCGGCGTGGGTGGGTAACGGTTGGTGAAGCGCCTCGCGCTGGACTGCGGCGCTGCGGGTGGGAAGGGAATGCGCAGCCCACCGCCACCGCCGCGCCGGGCGCTCGCCCGTCGACATGAGGGCGGCGTGCTTGAGTTCAGCCCGGCGTACGCCACAGGGAGCACGGAAGGACGGCGGGTGACGAGCGGAAACGCGCGCCGTCACGCGAGAGCTTGAGCGCGATGGTGTGCGTTTCCGCTCGTCAGGCCCCGCCCAACACGGTTTCCTTCGACCCCCCGCCGCGCTGTCTTTCAGGCTCGGTTTTCTTGAGGTCGAGGGGCGCGCGACCCTTCCCGCGCTTGCGCGCCGACGTGAAGTGGTGGATACTGGCGCGATACCGGGCGCTTCCGGGCGCCCGAAGCCCTTCACGCAGGAGTGGAAAAATGCCGACCGCCGAACCGAAGCCCATGACCAAGGCGAAAGTGATCGCCTGGCTCGCCGAGAAGAACAACGTGACCAAGAAGGACGCCGCCGCCTTCCTCGAATCCGTGGTGGAGCTCGCGTACAAGGAAGCGAAGAAGAACAAGAAGTTCACGTTGCCCGGAATCGGCATCCTGAAGCTGAACAAGCGCAAGGCGCGCATGGGCCGCAACCCGAAGACCGGCGAGCAGATCAAGATCGCCGCCAAGACCACCGTGAAGATGACCATCTCGAAGGCGTGCAAGGACGCGATACTCGGCACGAAGTGAGCGCTTCCACGACTTCCTCCGATAGGCCGCCCGAGGACGGGCGGCTCCGCCCCGCCGTCCGCCGCGACGCGCGGGGCGCTTTTTTATCCACGAAACGCCCCTTCCGGGGAGCGGCCACGGTGATCGCGAGCGCGCTCGTGCTGGCCGCCCTGCTCTGGCCGGGAGACGAGCTGCCCGAAGTCGACGCGCCGGGGCTCGACAAGGCGGCGCACCTCGCGCTGTTCGCCCTGTGGTCCCTGGCTTTGCACTTCGATTTTGCCGCGTTCCGGGCGAGGCCGGCGCTGCTCGTCCCGACGGCGGCCGCGTTCGGGCTGCTCGGCGAAGGCCTGCAAACCCTCGCCGTTTCGCGCTCGTTCGACCTGGCCGACCTGGCCGCGGACGCGCTCGGCGGCCTGCTCGCGGTCATCGCGCTGGCCCTGGTCCGGGCTCGCGGAAAACGCTCCGGTTCTGGCGGAGCGGACTCGGGTGAAGTATCTTCCAATGGATGATGAAAACGCGCAGGTCCAGAGCCCTACCCCCCGAAACCGCCGCTTCCACGGCCGCCGCGGCTGACTCCGGTTCCGCCGCCGGCGGAGGCCTGCTCCGCAGGGCGGAGCGGCTGCGCTCGCTCGGGGGCGGGGAGCCGGGGCCTGACGGGGCTCCGGGGCGCTCCGGCCTTCCGGCGTCCCGCGCCGGGATTTCCACGGCCACCGGACCGCGCGCCGCCGCGGGCGCGGAAGGCGCGGCTCGGAGCGCGGGCGCCGGATCGTTTTCCGTGCGCGCCGGGGTCCGCTATCCCATCGGCCTCAAGCTTGTCGCGATGGTTTCCGCCTTGCTCGTGGCCGCGCTGCTCGTCATGAACGGCCTGGCTTCGGTGTTCTTCCTCCGTGACGCCACGACGCGCGTCGAGGAGAACAACCACGCGATAGCCCAGCTGACGGCCCGGACGGTGGAATCCGAGCTCAGGGCCATGGCCGACCTGGCCGCGCTGGCCTTGCGGCTGGCCGGCGCCGATCCGACCGGCGAGTCGACCGCCCGCATCATGGCGGCGAACCCCGCGCTCCTTTTCGTGGCGGGACCGGACGGCGAGGTCCTGGCCAACCGGCAGGCGCTCTCGGCGCTCGGCGCGACCGAGCGGGCGGCGCGTTCCGCGGCGCTCGCGGCACAGGCCGGGGGCAACGCACTCCGGGTCGAGATCGCCTCGCTGGTCTTCGGCCTGCCCGCGCTTTCGATAACGGTGCCGTCCCCGGACCTGGATGCGCCGCTCGTGGCGCTCATCTCCGCCCTCTCCTTCATCGATGCCTTCGACGCGCCCGGCATCGTCGAAACCTGGGCGGTCAACGCGGACGGCGTCCTGATCCTTTCGGCCGACGCCGCAGGCCTCGCGTCGCAGGCGGACCTGTCCGGATCGCCGGTAGTCGCCGCGTTGCGGGAAAGTCCCGCCGGAAACGGGTCCTTGCGATACCGGGGAGCGGACGGAGAGGAGCGGCTCGGAGCCTTCCGGCGCACCGCCTTCGCCGGAGTCGGCGTGGTCGCGGAGGCTCCCGCTAACCTGGCCTTCGAGGCGGTCTCCGCGATCGGCCGGCGCAACTACCTGATACTCGGGGCGGTCCTGTCGATCGCCCTCGCGCTGGCCTGGTTCTTCTCGCGCAGCCTGACCGGACCGGTGGGCGTGCTGATGGACGCGTCGCGCCGGGTCGAGGGCGGCGATTTCGACTTCGCGGCGCAGGCCACCACGCGCGACGAGCTCGGCGCGCTGATCGAGACCTTCGGCGCCATGTGCCGGGGACTGGCCGAGCGCGAGAAGATCAAGGACGCGTTCGGCCGCTTCGTCAACAAGACCGTCGCGGAACTCGCCATGAAAGGCGAGCTGACCCTCGGCGGGGAACGCCGGGTAGCCGCGGTGCTTTTCTCCGACATCCGCTCGTTCACCGCAATCTCGGAAACCATGCAGCCGGAACGGGTGGTCGATTTCCTGAACCGCTACCTCTCGCGCATGGTCGCCTGCGTCGAAGCGACCGGGGGGACCGTCGACAAGTTCGTGGGCGACGCCATCATGGCCATCTGGGGCGTGCCCGTCGGCACCGGGCGCGATGTCGAGGCGGCAGTCCGGGGCGCGCTCGCGATGCGCGCTTCGCTCGTCGAATTCAACGCCGACCGCGGAGGACCCGAGGACCCGGTCATCCGGATCGGCATCGGCATCAACGCGGGACCGGTGCTGGCGGGCCAGATCGGGTCCGAGCGGCGGATGGAGTACACGGTCATCGGCGACGCGGTGAACCTGGCCTCGCGCATCGAGGCGCTCAACAAGCCCTTCGGCACGGACATACTCCTTTCGGAGCGCGCCGCCCGCGAGCTGGGCGAGGGCTGGGCTTTCGGGGAGCTTCCGGCGGTGGAGGTGAAGGGGAAGAGCGAACCCTTGCGCGTCTACGCGCTGCTCGGCCGGGCGGACGATCCGTCGCGGCCCCGCGACCTCGACGAGCTGCGCGCCAGGCTCGGCACGGAAGCGCCGACCGAGGTTCCGGACGCGGACGGCGAGAAGAAGTACCGCATCCACGGAACGGAGCCGGGCGGGGAGGCGTCGTGAGACCGCGAGCTGCCGATCTCGCGGTGGCCATCGCGAGCGCAGCGCTCTTCCTGGCCTGCGTCGGCGGCCTCATGCTGGATCTTCGCGCCGTGGATTCGGGCGGCGGGGAGCGCGTGGGCTCGCTCGTCCTCAAGAAGCGCGTCGCGCAACGCCGTCCGTCCGGACGCGCCGTGTGGACGGGGATTTCCGTCAACGATTCGCTGCGCTCCGGCGACGCCGTCCGGACCGACGCGGGATCCGGCGCGGTGGTGCTGCTCGACGACGGCACCGAGCTGACCCTGGCGGAGAACTCGCTGGTCCTGCTCGAATTCGATCCGCGCGGGGCCACCCTGGAATTCGTGAGCGGCGCCGTCTCGGCTAGGCGCGCCGTCTCCGTCGCGGGGGACGCGACGCTCAAGGTGAAGGCGGCGGGCCTCGACCTCGAGCTCGGATCCGGGACGCTCGAAATCTCCGGTAAGGACGGAGAGGTCGAGGCGCGCGCGCCTTCCGGGTCGGCGACCGCGCGGGTCGAGGGGATCGAGGTGAAGCTCTCCGGGAGCGACGGGATATCGGCCGACGCGGGCGGCTCCCGGGCCGTTTCGTACGGCATCGTCCAGACCGCTCCGGCATCCGGCGCGGTCATGCTGGTTCCCGGGGAAGGGCTCAGCCTTCCCGTGGACTTCGCCTGGTCCGGCGGCACCGGACCCTGGATGGTCGAGTATTCGAGGACGAGAGATTTCGTCGATGCGGTCGCCCTGCGGGCGGCCGGGGCTTCCCTCGCGTCCGCGCCCGAACCCGGCGCCTGGTACTGGCGCGTCAGCGACGCGCGGGGCGCGTCGAGCCCGGTCTCGCGCTTTTCCGTGTTCCCGTCGGCCCCTCCCGCGGCGCTCGGCCCCCGTCCGGGCGCGGAGTTCACCTCCGGCGGGACGGTGCCGCTTTCATGGACCCCTGTCGAAGGCGCGTCGGCTTACGAATGCGAGCTTTCCCGCCCGGACCTTGGCGGCGCCGCGCCCGAAACGTTCAGGACCGCGGTCGAAGGCTTTGCGTTCGCCGCGGCGGAACCCGGCGTCCATGCCTGGAGGGTGCGCTCGGTATTCGGCTACGGCGGAGCGGGTTCCGGCGAATGGAGCGAACCCCGCACATTTACGGTAGCGCCGGCCGCCCCATCGATCGCGCCGCCCGCGGCAGCCGTCGCGCCGGTCCCGGC
>JAKLEE010000153.1 GCA_022703215.1 Spirochaetota bacterium
GCTCTGGCGGCGATGATGGGTTCGACGAGCGAATACCACGGGCCGTCGAAGGGGAAGACGCGGACCGGCACGCGGATGTTCCAGCCTATGCCTCCCGCCGTGAAGTCGACATAGGGCGCGATCGAAAGCGAGACGGAATTCGGACGGTCCAGCAGCGGATCGACGGAATCGTAGCCCGGATCGAAGGAGATCATGGTCCGTACGCCGCCCTGGGCGGCGCCTTCCTTGGCATCGCCGAAGCGGAGGTCGAAGGCGGCGTCGAGCATGCCGCCTTCCGTGGTCGCGCGCTGCAGGTAGGTGGCGGGATGGTAGAAGAGGGTCAATATGACCGAGCCGGCGCCGAATTTCACCCGCGGCTCGAAGAGCAGGTAGAGGTTTTCGACCATGAAGGGTTGGGTCGGATCCCACATCGGCAGGCCGGCCTGCAGGTAAAATTCCCCCACGTTCCCGGTGTCGTAGTGGAAGAGGAGGCCGGCCCGGTACACGCCGAAGGGTCCGTAGGCGCCGGAGCCGCCGACGAAGGCCTCGAGCTCCACCGGCCCGAGCGCGAGCACGCCGCGGGCGTCGACGGCCCAGATGCCGCTCGTGAGGTAGGTGAAATGGCCGTCCTGGTAGCCGTACAGGTAGCCGGCGAAATCCCCGTCGAGGGCGCGGACGCCGAGCCGGATTCCGGTGCCGTTGATCGAGTGGATGCCCTCGTACCAGCGGGAGCGGTCGCCGCCGATGCCGTCGGGGAAGGCGATGTAGCCCCGCATGCTCGTCGACGGATCGTTCCGGCCGAAAAGCTCCGGGTAGTCGGTGCCGGAGGCCAGCTGGTCGAGCTGGCCCACGAAATACGTGGTCGAGACCGGCAGGCCGAAAAGGGAGGGTATCGAGAGTGAAACCGACCTGACGCCGATGAAGGCCGAGTCGTTGAGGGTGTCCACGTCCGTGGCGACCAGGGGGAACGAGAACCTGGCCGAGCCCGCCGCGAGGGCTTTTTCGAGGTTTTCCGCGAGCAGGCTCAGGCGCAGCGTGGCCGCGAACTTCGATCCGCCCTGGAAAACGATGTCGGAGGCGAAGCGCGTGCGGAGCACGAGGCTGCCGAGGGCGGGATCCCAGGATCCGTCCGTGGCGAGTTCCAGCACGGGTACGACGACGTTCGCGGCCCCGGCCGCGACGGGAAGCAGGGCGGCGGCGAGGGCTATGATCAGGAATCGGCGCATGGTGCGGTGTGCTCCTTCTCTGGTTCTCCGGCTTTTCGAATTCTATCGTATATTTCGGCCGCCGTCCGCCCCCTGTCGAGCGGATTCGGCGCAAGCGCGGAAGGGCTTCCGTGACCGCCAGCCCTTTCCCGGGTATCCGGGACCGTTCCCGGCACCCTCCGGGCGGCTTGACGCGGCGCGCATTACGTTTAAACTAGGACGCAAGATGAGCGACTATCTCGACCCGAACAACGAAGAGCTCCTCAAGGACTTCTTCTCCGAGGCGCAGGGGCAGGTCGATCTGCTCGAGCAGAACATACTCGTGCTCGAGAACGACCCGGGCAATCGTGACGCCGTCGACGAGATCTTCCGGGCCGCCCACACGCTGAAAGGCGGGTCGTCGACGGTCGAGATGACCGAGCTCGCCGAATTCACCCACCTGATCGAGGATCTGCTCGACGATATCCGCGCGGACAAGGTCCGCGTCGACGGCGGTCTCGTCGACGCCCTGCTGGCCGCGATCGATATCATCAAGGAAATGCTCGAAAAGCGGATGGCCGGTTCGCGCTACGCGGGTGACGCGACGGGTGTCAAGTCGGCCCTCTCGGCCTACCGTGCATCCGGATCTCCGAAAGCGCCAGCGGCGGCGAAGGCACGACAGGCGCCCGCGCCTGCGGCCCGCCCGTCCGCGCCCGCCGCGGAGCCGAAGGCCGCCGCGAGGCCGGACGCGGTTCCCGCCTCGTCCCTGGGCCTGAGCGAGTACGAAATCCTCGAGCTCAAGGAATCGGCGTCCGGCAAGCGCGTCTGGCGCGTCGAGATCGATTTCGACGAGTCGAACGTCATGAACACGGTCAGCGCCATCCACGCGTTCGCCGCCATGCGCGACGCCGGCACCGTGCTGAAAACCGAACCCGATTTCGAGAAGCTCTACGAGGACACCTTCTATCCGACCGTCCGCTATTTCGTGGCGTCCGACGCGGACGGCGCCGAGCTCGAGCGCCGGGCCATGATTCCGGACGTCTCTACGGCCGCGCGCGTCGTCTCGGTGGCGTTCGAGGGAGCGCAGAGGACCGAGCCCGCTCCGGCCGCCGCTCCGGCGCCCGTCCGGAACCAGAATGCCGCGCCGAAGCCGGCCCCCAGGCCCGCGCCGGCCCCCCGCCCCGCCAGCCCGCAGCCGGCCGCCTCCTCGGGCGGTGTCGGCGAGCTCCAGGCGGAGCTGGCCAAGGCCGAGCTCCAGCGCGAGGCCGCCGACGACGAGCACGGCCACGACGCCAGAAAGCCGGGGCAGCAAGGCGGATCGATCCTGCGCGTGGACTCTCGCCGCATCGACAACCTGCTCAACCTCGTTTCCGAAGCGGTCATCAACAAGGCCACCTTCAACCAGATCTCGTCGCAGTTCGGCGAGATGCAGAACAACCTCTCCATCGCGCAGTCGACGCACCGGGACAAGCTCAAGGAACTCTTCGACGCGCTGCCGGAGTACCTCGAGGCCATCAGGCAGGGACGGGCGGTCAAGGAAGTCAAGAAGGAAGTGCTGGAGCGCTTCGGCGGCCTCTTCGCGGGCTTCGACGCCTTCGAGGCCGAATACAAGACCAACGCCGCCAAGTTCCGCGCCACCGCGCAGAACCTCGGCCGGATCACCGGCGACCTCCAGGAAGGCGTCATGCGCATCCGCATGGTGCCGATCAGCCAGATTTTCAGCCGCTTCCCGCGCCTCGTGCGCGACCTTTCCCGGACCCTCCAGAAGAAGGTGGAGCTCCGCATCGAGGGCGAAGATACCGAACTCGACAAGTCGGTCATCGAAGACCTGCTCGACCCGCTCATGCACGCGGTGCGCAACGCGCTCGACCACGGCGTCGAGACGCCCGACGAGCGGCTCAAGGCGGGCAAGGCCGAGGAGGGTACGGTGCTCCTCAAGGCCTCGAACGAAGGCAACATGATCATCATCGAGATCGCCGACGACGGAAAGGGCATCGACGTCGAGGCGGTCAAGAAGAAGGCGGTCGAGCGCGGCATCCTGCACCCCAGCAAGGTGCTGACCGACAACGAGGCTTTCGCTCTCATCTTCGAGCCGGGCTTCTCGACCGCGAAATCGGTCACCAACATCTCCGGCCGCGGCGTCGGCCTCGACGTCGTCAAGCGGCAGATCGAAAAGCTGAACGGCTCGGTCTCCGTGTCGAGCCAGCACGGCAAGGGCACGCGCTTCACCATCAAGCTTCCGCTCACCCTGGCCATCATCCAGGGCCTGCTGGTCCGGGTCGGGAAGGAAATCTACTCGATCCCCATCACGAGCGTCGTGGAAAGCCACCGCATCAAGCCCTCCGAGATCCGGATGATCGACAACTACGAGGTTTTCAACGTCCGGAACGACGTCGTCTCCCTCCTCAGGCTCGACCGGCTCTTCCGGATCCGCACCGCGGAGCAGCGCGAGTACAACTTCGTCGTCATCGTCGGCACCAGCGACAAGAAGGTCGGCTTGATGGTCGACTCGCTGATAGGCGAGGAGGACGTCGTCATCAAGCCCCTGCGCGACCAATACACCAATTCGCCCGGAATCGCGGGCGCGTCGATCCTCGGCGACGGCTCCGTCTGCCTGATCATCGACGTCAGCCAGCTGCTCGAGCTGGGCCTGAAGCGCGAGCTCGAGGAGCGCAGACGCCTCGAGATGACCATCCGATGAGCGAGAGGGACCGAAGCATGAACGAAGCCGGGAACGCGGTCGCGGAACAAGCGAAGGTCGAGGAAAAGAAGGACCGCGGCGAGAAGATCGACTTCAAGATGGTCACCTTCGTCCTCGCGGGCAAGGAATACGGCATCGACATCATGAACGTGAAGGAGATCGCCCACGCGGGACGCTTCACCTACGTGCCGAACGCCGCACCCTTCGTCCGCGGCGTCTACAACCTCCGCGGCGAGATCATCTCCATAATCGACCTCCGGACCATGTTCCACCTGCCCGCCGAGCGGAAGGACGAAGGCGCGCTCGAGAACCTGTTGATCCTCCAGATCCACGACCAGGTTTTCGGCATCATCGTGGACCAGATCGACAAGGTGGTCGGCATCAACCGGTCCTCGATCCAGCCGCCCCATCCGATCTTCGGCGACATCAACGTCAAGTACATCCGCGGCATCGTGGAGAACCTCTCGAAGCTCTACATCATCCTCGACGTCGAGAAGATCTTCATGCCCAAGGCCAAGGAGGAGAAGGAGGACGCCTACCATCACGCCGTCCCCGCCCGGGCCGCCGCGAATCCTTCCGTGCCCACCCATGTCGCGCCGCCCGACGCCGCGGACGACGATCTGGAGCTCGGCTTCATCCGCGAGGCGCTGGCCGCCTTGCGGAACTTCGCCACGAGCGCCATCAACGAAACCTGGTTCCGGCGCCGTTTCGACGAGTGGAAGGTCATAAGGTCGGGCCGCGACCTGCAGCTGAAGGAAGGCGGCGAGGCGGACCTCTACCTCGAGGGCTTCTTCTCGCCTTACACCGGCGAGCTTTGGGGCCAGGAGTACATCGAGGCCTTCGAGTCGATCCTGCCCGCCATCGAAGGCGCGTCGATCAACGTCTGGAATCCGGGGTGCGGCAAGGGCTTCGAGACCTGGTCCGTCGCCTGCGCGCTCAAGCGGAAGTACCCGAACGGACGGATCAAGATCTGGGCGAACGACTCCGACCTGCTCAACATCTCGATGGCTCCGAACATGGTCTTCTCGTTCGATACTCCGCCTGAGTATTACGCGGAGTTCATGGTGCAGGGGCGCAACGGTTGGTCGTTCCGTCAGGACATCCGCGACGCGATCTTCTTCGAGTTCCACGACGTGCTGAACACGAACTCGGTGCCGCCCTCGGACCTGATAGTCTGCCGCGACATGCTTTCGTTCCTGAACCCGCTCGACCAGAAGCGGGTGGTCCTCGATTTCGCGGAAAAGCTGAAGAAGAACGGCGTCGCCGTGGTCGGCGCCAACGAACGCCTCGATCTCGAGGGCTGGGAGCCCGCGGGGACGGGAATCATTACGGCCTATGCAAAGGCCTGAAGCGGGCGTGCCGCCCGGAGGGAGAACGCCGTGAGAGTGGAATACATCAACCCCTTCGTGGAATCGGCCTTCAATGTGTTGAAGGAAGTGCTCCAGGGCGACATCAAGCGGGGAGAGCTCTACCTGAAGAGCACCTCGATGCCCGTCATGGGAGTGGCGGCCCTCGTGGGGCTGGCGGGCGATGTCGAGGGGCGCGTCCTGTTCGACATGGAGAAGGTGTCCGCGCTCAAGATCGCGAGCGCGATGAACGGCGAGCAACTGACCGTCATGGACGAGCTCGTCAAGGCGACCATCACCGAGCTGGCCAACATGATCACGGCGCAGGCCGTTACCAAGCTGCACGAGCTCGGTTTCCGCTTCGACCTGACTCCTCCCGCCATTTTCACCGGCGACAACATGGAGGTTTCCGACCAGGACGTGGAAGCCCTCATCGTGCCCATGGAGACGCCGCAGGGCAAGATCGAGATCAACGTGGCCATCCGCGAGCGCGGCTAGGTCGGGAGCGCGACATGAAGACGAAGGACGATTTCCCCTCCCTCAACGAACGGAAGCCCGAGGGCATGAAACCCGACGGGACGCCTTGGCGCGTGCTCATCGTCGACGACTCGATGTTCGTGGCCAAGCAGATCACCCAGATCCTCACCTCGGAAGGATATCAGGTGGTGCATACCGCGGCCGACGGCCTCGAGGGCTACGAAAAGTACAAGGAGCTTTATCCGAACGTCGACCTCGTGACGATGGACATCACCATGCCGCGCATGGACGGCCTGTCGGCGCTGCAGAAGATCATCGAGTTCGACAAGAACGCGAAGGTGATCATGATCTCGGCGCTCGGAAAACAGGATCTGGTGAAGCAGGCCCTGGTCGCCGGCGCCAAGAATTATATCGTCAAGCCGCTCGACCGGAAGAAGGTGCTCGAGCGCCTGCAGAGCGTGCTCGGGAAATAGCGCGGTTCCGTTGATTT
>JAKLEE010000154.1 GCA_022703215.1 Spirochaetota bacterium
GAAGGCGAGCGGCACGGCGGGGTTCTTGGCGACGCCGCCCTGCAGGAAGACCTTGGCGCCGATGGTGCGGTTGCCCACCACGCGGTTCAGGTAGTTCGCCACGATGGAGTGGACGATGCCCGCCGTGATGTCCTCGCGGGTGGCGCCGTGCTGGACGGCCTTGCGGATGTCGGAGTTGATGAAGGCGCTGCAGTGCTCGCCGAACTTGAGCGGGGCCGCGGCGCGGATGGCGATGGGCCCGATCTCGGCGGCCTCGCGGATGTTGAGGTCGCCGGAGGCCGACTCTTCGAGGAAGGAGCCCGTGCCCGCGGAGCAGGCTTCGTTCATGGCGTAGTCGATCGGCACGCCGTTCTTGAGCAGCACGTACTTGGCGTCCTGGCCGCCGATCTCGAAGATGGTGTCGACGTCCTTGGCGAAGTGGGTGGTGCCGACCGAGTGCGCGATGATCTCGTTGTAGACGCCCTCGGTGCCGAGGAAGACGCCGAGTATCTCGCGCGAAGAGCCCGTGGTGGCCGCGTAGGGAATCTCGACGCGCTCGCTCCCGGTGTCGGCGAGGACCTTCGCCTTGATCTTCTCCAGGCAGAGCTTGAGCGCCTTGACCGGGTCGCCGTGGGTGCGGCCGTAGTGGCTGGCCACCACCTCGTCGGTCTCGAGGTCCACCAGGCAGGCCTTGGTGGTGGTCGAGCCGCCGTCGACGCCCAGCAGGTACTTCCGGCCCGCCACGACGGGGCCGGTCTTCCCTTCGAAATAGGTGACCAGGCGCTCGGCCTTCGAGAGGGGCTCGAGCGAGCCGAAGCCGACCGTGCCTTCGCGGAGCAGGGTGGCGGGCTCGGGGAAGGGGCTGCCCGAAGCCCGGGCGAGCAGGGCCGCTCCCCAGGCCTCGAAATAGGGCGCTTCCTTCGGGACGACGAACTCCACCTCAGGCAACAGCTCGCGGAGGTAGCGGAGGATGTGCGGGTTGCGCGTGGTGCCGCCCGCCAGGATGGCCCTTCCCTTCTCCACGCGCGCGCGCTTCAGGAAATCGGCCACCTTGACGGCCATGACCATGGAAAGGGAGAGGACGATGTCGTCCTTGGTCGCCTCGCGCTTGTTGAGCCGGTGCGTGCAGTCGCTCTTCATGAAGACCGAGCAGCGGCTCGAGAGCGGCAGGGCCTTGGCGTCGGGCGAGACGCGCGAGACGTCGTCCAGCTCCATGTCCATGCGCGCCAGCTGCTGCTTGAAGAACTCGCCCGTGCCCGAGGCGCACTTGTTGCCGGAGAAGTTCGAGACGATGACGCCGCGCTCGTCGACGGCGTAGACCACGAGGTCCTCGCCGCCCATCGACACGACCGCGTCGACCTTCTCGCCGGAGGCCTTGAGGGCGGCCTCGACGCAGAGCGGCTCGATGATGGCGGGCAGGGCGAAGAGCGAGCGGCCCTCGTTGCCGGTGACCAGGGCGGGAACGCCGAGGGGCGCCGGATGGGCCAGGAAGGCGCGGGCCAGGGCGGCCTTGAACTCGCCTTCGTGCGGCAGCACCGCGCTCCATTCCACGCGGTCGCCGTCCAGGAGGACCAGCTTGAGGCTCGCCGAGCCTATGTTGACGCCGAGACTTTTCATGACGATGAACTCCCGTTCGCGGAAGACGCGCCTCAAGGCGCGATCAGGGCCGCAGATGGATGGCCCCGGGCCGCCGGGAACGGTGGATATCCCGCTCGCGAACGCCAGGCCGGCTGTTTGGACGCGGCCGGGGCGCCGCCGGATGCTAGCACCGCGCGATTTTGATGTAAAGGGGAGCCGAATGCGCCACCCTTGCCGACCAGACCCTCGGCTCGCTACTTTCTCTACGTCCCCGACACCATAACCATCACGAGGAGCGACCAAATGGCCGTGCGAAAATTCAAGGCGGAAGTGAACCAGCTGCTCCGCCTCATCATCCACTCGCTCTACTCCCACAAGGAGATCTTCCTCCGCGAGCTCGTCTCGAACTCGTCCGACGCCATCGACAAGCTCCGCTACCTGGCGGCCTCGGACGACGCGTACAAGGGCGTTTCCTTCGAGCCGCGCGTCGAGATCGGCTTCGACGCGGAGAAAAAGACGCTCTACGTCGAGGACAACGGCATCGGCATGGACGAGGAGGACCTCGACGCGAACCTCGGCACCATCGCCCGCTCGGGCACCAAGCGCTTCCTCGAGGCGCTCTCAGGCGACGCCCGCAAGGAATCGAACCTGATCGGCCAATTCGGCGTCGGCTTCTACGCCAGCTACATGGTCGCCTCCAAGGTCGAGGTGCTGAGCCGCAAGGCCGCCACGGACAAGGCCTTCAAATGGACCTCGGACGGCGAGTCCGGCTACTCGATCGAGGCCGCCGAGCGCGAGGGCCACGGCACCACGGTCACCCTGCATCTGAACGACGAAGGCGCCGAATTCCTTTCGCGCTGGCGCCTCGAGGAGCTCGTCAAGCGCTACTCGAACCACGTCGCCTTCCCCATCTTCCTCCGCTACGAACAGCCGGAGTACGACGACAAGGGCGGGAAGAAGGGCTCGGAGGTGAAGGTCGAGCAGGTGAACTCGGCGGCGGCGCTCTGGCGGCGGCCGAAGTCCGAGCTCGCGGAGCAGGACTACAAGGACTTCTACAAGAACTTCGCCGACACCGACGAGGAGCCGCTCTTCTGGATCCACACCAAGGCCGAGGGCACCATCGAGTACACGACGCTCTTCTACGTGCCGTCCAAGGCGCCCTTCGACCTCTACCGCGCCGACTACAAACCCGGCGTCAAGCTCTACGTCAAGCGCGTGTTCATCACCGACGACGAGAAGGAGCTCCTGCCGACCTGGCTCCGCTTCGTGCGCGGCGTCATCGACTCGGAAGACCTGCCGCTCAACGTCAGCCGCGAGATCCTCCAGCAGAACCGCGTCATGACCAACATCCGCTCGGCCTCGGTCAAGAAGGTGCTCTCCGAGCTCAAGGACCTGGCCGCCCGCGATCCGGCCCTCTACGGCAAATTCGTCGAGCAGTTCAACCGGCCCCTCAAGGAGGGGCTCTACTCGGACTGGACCCACCGCGAGGAGCTGCTCGAGCTGGTGCGCTTCAAGAGCACCGCCGTGGACGGCTGGACCAGCCTCGCGGACTACAAGACCCGCATGAAGGACGGCCAGAAGTCCATCTTCTTCCTCGCGGGCGACGAGGAGGAGCGCCTCCGGAAGAGCCCGCTCCTCGAGATGTACCGCAAGGAGGGCACCGAGGTGCTCATCTGCGGCGACGAGATCGACGAGATCGTCGTGCCCTCCATCGGCCGCTTCGGCGACCTGGAGCTCAAGGCCGTCAATCGCGCGGACGCCGCCAAGGAATTCGAGGGCAACAAGGACAAGGAAAAGGAAAAGGAGCTTGCCCCGGTGGTCGAGCGGGTGAAGAAGGCGCTCGGCGACGCGGTCAAGGACGTGCGCCTGACCGGCCGGCTCGCGGAGAGCCCCTCGTGCGTGGTGGTGGACGAGGACGACCCGAGCCTGCGCCTCCAGCTGCTCATGAAGGCCATGGGCCAGGGCTCGGGCGTCGAGTCGAAGCCCATCCTCGAGCTGAACGGCTCCCACGCCCTCGTGGCCGGCCTCGCGGGCGCGGACGACGCGCGCGTCGAGGACGCGGCCAAGGTCCTGCTCGGCGAGGCCCTGCTCGTGGAAGGCGTGCCCCTCCACGATCCCGCCGACTTCGTCGCGAGGCTCAACCGCCTGCTGAAATAAGAAACCACGGAGGCACGGAGTTCGGGAGGAAAGAGGGAGAGGACCGAAGGCGGGATGTAAATCCCTGATCCACTCATCCTACTTTTCCCTCCGTGTCTCCGTGCCTCCGTGGTTCTCTTCTACGGATCAGCTTTTCCGGCGGAGGACGATGGCGGTCAGGTCGTCGGTGACGCGGGTGCCGCTCGTGTGGAAGCGGCATTCCTGCATGACGTAGTCGAGGATCTGCTGGGCGTCGCCGTCCGCCGGCGCTGAGCCGAAGGCGTCCAGCAGGCCGGCTGTACGGAACGGCTCGCCTTCCAGGTTCCTGGATTCCGAGAGCCCGTCCGTGCAGAGCAGGATGGCGTCGCCCGGACTCATGGCGAAGCGTACGGCCGTGTGCTGGGAATTGAAACCCTCGCGGCCGAGCGGCGCCCCCTTGTAGTCCGCGTCGCCCTTGGGCTTCAGCACGAGCGAGCGCGCCTTGCCCGCCGGCCTGAGCAGCGCGTCCGGCGCGGCGGCGTTCGCGTACTCCACCGTCCCTTCCCCGAGGCGGAGCAGGGAACAGGACAGGTAGTTCTCGACCGAGGCGAGCTCGTTCGAGAGTTCCGTATCGATCGACTCGAGCACCCGGCCCAGGCTGGCTTCGCGCATGGCCTGGACGTTGCGCTGGAAGACCGAGCGCGCCAGCACCGTGACCAGGCCCGAGGCGATGCCCCTGCCCGAGACGTCGCCCACGAGGACGCCGGTCAGCTTGCCCTTCTCCAGGTAGAAGTCGTAGAAGTCGCCGGAGATGCCGGACGCGGGCAGGTAGGTGAAGGCGAGGTCCCACAGCTCGGTTTCGGGCGCGCTCGCGGGGAAGAACCCTTGCTGCACCTGCACAGCCATGCGGAGGTCCTTTTCGCCGATCTCCATGGTTGATTGCAGCTTGACGTTCGCCTCGGACAATTCGCGGCTCAGGGACGATTGGTCTTCCATCGACCGCTCGAGCGCTTCGGCGCGGGTCCGGACCTTGCGGTCGAGCGAGGCGTTGATGGCCTCGATTTCCTTGAAGGTGCCCGCGAACTGGCCGGCCAGCACGCCCGCCGTGCCGAGGACCAGCACGAGGAAGGCGTAGCGCGAGATTTGCACCGCGCTCGTAAGGCTGACGAAGAAGGTGTCGAAGACCAGCGCGGCGGCCACGGCCAGCACCGCGATCGACAGCCTGCCGGCCTCGGTCTTGAGGAACACGTCCAGGACGGCGACAAGGGCGCCGACCGGCCCCCGCCGGCCCTCCTGCCTCCGGTAGTGCCTGAAGGCGTGCCAGAAGGGCATGGCGAGGTCCACCACCACCAGGTGCGCGATGGCGACTCCCGCTCCGACTGTCCACACGGAGAGCAGCGTGGTCCGTACGAAGAGGGGCGCGGCGATCGCGAGGGCCACGCTGAAGACGAAGTAGATGCGCGCGAGCAGGCTGGTCCGGTGCCGCAATACCAGGTCGAAGAACAGCAGGAAGAAGGGCAGGACGAGGTAGAGGCTGCCCATCTCCGCGATGCGGATCAGGCGGGAATCGCGGATCAGGTCGTAGGCCAGATAGCTCCGGGTGAAGAAATAGAGGGCCACGAGCAGGGTGCCGATGCCGAAGAAGATGTACGAACGGTTCCTCGGCCGGAACAGGAACATGAGCACGTGGTAGATGCCGAAGAACGCATAGACGGCGATCAGGATGAGGTCGAGGTACTCGGTTCGCCGCGCCGACAGCTTCTCGTAGGCGCCGATGAGGTAGGGCCCCCCCATGGAGAAACCGGTACGGTCGTCGGTGGGATCGCCGACCAGGCGGAAGACCAGCAGGTTGGTGCCGGGCACGAGGTAGCGCCGGTCGACGGAGAGCAGCGCGCCGCGGGTCGTGCGGTCGAGGCGGATCGAGCCGTCGGGCCGCCTGTGGATGTCCGTGGCGAAGAGGGAGCCGTTCAGGTAGGCCTCGTAGTTCTGTCCCACCTGGGCCAGGTAGAGGCCGATGCCGCCCTGTATGGCCAACACCTCGTCGGGCACGGAGAAGGGAATGGCCACCGTGAATTCGACGGGGTCGGCGGGCAGCAGGCGGAAGGGACCGACCTCGGGCAAGCCCTTGAAGCCGTAGCTGCGGAGCATGATCGGACGGTCCCCGCGCTCCGCGGGAATTCGGTACCAGGCCTGGTCCGCAACCTCGGGACGGTTGTAGACCCATGCCATGTCGAAGCCCGGCCTCGCCCAGGCGTCGAAGGCCGTAAGGTCCACTTCCTGGGCGCCCGCGACCGCGGCCGCGACGAGGAGAAGGACGAGAAGGGCGCCTGCCCTCGGCTGTGAGCGCATCGATTCCTCCGCGTCCCGAGTGTATCCTGAACCGGGCGTTTCCGGTACGGTTTTCTTGCCCATCGGGGATTATCAGGAACCGGCGGCGCCTTCGAGGTCGCGGAGCCGGTCCCGA
>JAKLEE010000155.1 GCA_022703215.1 Spirochaetota bacterium
CGTGCGCGAGCTTTTCTCGGCCCTCGAGCGAGGCTACCCGGTGCTCGTATTCCCCGAGGGCGACATCACCTTCTCCGGCGAGACCGGCCCCGTCGAGCGCGGCATCGCGGTGCTGGCGAAGAAGGCCGGCCTCGACGTGATCGCCTGCCGGGTCTCGGGAGGCCACCTCTCGTCGCCGCGCTGGGCTACCGCGCCCCGGAAGAACCGGACCATCGAGCTGCGCTACGAAATGGTCATGAGCGCGGAGGAAGTCCGCGCCGCCTCGCCGCGCGAGGTCGCAACCGCCATCGAGGCCGCGCTCTACGTCAACGATTTCGAGCGGCAGAAGGAACTCAGGATCCCGCGGCCGGGGACGCGCCTCGCCGAGGGGCTCGACGACCTGCTCTACGCCTGCCCCGGATGCGGCGCCTTCCACTCGCTCGAGGCGAAGGGGAACGCCCTGCGCTGCCTGCGCTGCGGCGCTTCGGGCGGCCTCGACGAATACGGCTTCCTCTCCGGCTTCCGCTTCGCCGACACCGTGGCCTGGGACCGCTGGCAGCGCACGCTCGACACGGGGCTGGCGGCGACCGAATTCGCTTCGCCCGGCTTCCTCGCGGCCAACGACTACGAAGTCCTCAAGCGCCGCGAGATCGGGCCGGTGGAGGCCACCTGGCGGAACGGGGCCCTCGAACTGCGCGGCGCGCTCGAAGCGCGCTTCCCCGCGGCGGAGCTCAAGGGCGTGGGACTAACCATGCGCTCGACGCTCAACTTCACGCACGGGGGCGTCGACTACGTGCTCATGCTGGAACGCAAGGCACCCGCCTTCCTGCGCGCCTGCCTGGCGGCGGCGGCGGCCCCGGGAGCGGGGGCATGATCTTCTACACGGATGGGCGGATCGCGCCGCGCCTCGACCGCGCGGGCGTCGCCGCGCTGGCGGACACGCTCAGCGTCGCCTTCATGGAGCACGACAACTGGATCCGCGTGGTGCCACGGCCCGAGGCGCGGCGACGGGCGCTCCGCGCCCTCTTCGGCTTCATGGGCGCCGCGATCGACCGCTACGGCCACGTCGTCGTCGCGACGGCGGACGGACGCGAGGTGGGCTACGTCACCTTCATGGAGGACCGCGACCCGGTGGGCGTGAATCTCGCCCGCGTCGTCCGTTCCGGAGGGCTCCCCGACGCGCTCCGCTTCCTGGCGGCGCTCCGGCCCCGCGAGCTCCTGGGCATGCGCGCGCTCGAACGGGCCGTGGCGCGCTTCGAGCGGGGACGCTCGCGCGATGCGAGGTGCCTGCACCTCTACAGCGCGGGCATCCTGCCGGAATGGAAGGGCCGCGGCCTCATGAAAGCCGCGTTCAGCTACGCCGAGTCGCGCTTCGCGGAACCGGGCTTCACTTCGTACCGCCTCGAGACCACCGACCCCGCCAACCTGCCCGTCTACGAGGCCTTCGGCCTCGCCCGCGTCGGCGAGGAGCCGCTCGGCGACTCGGGGCGGCTCGCGTACTTCATGGAAAAGCGCATCAGTCCTCGAGGTTGAACTGCCAGCCGACGCCGAACTTGTCCGTGACGAAACCGTAGAGCTTCGACCAGAAGGTGGGGCCGAGGGGCATGCCGACCCTGCCGCCGGGCTGCAGGGCGTCCCACCAGCGGCGGATCTCGGCCTCGTCCTTCCACTGCACGATGAGGCTGATGTTGTCGCCCATGGTCAGCGGCATGCCCGGCGGCGTGTCGGAGAAGAGGAGCTTGCCGCCGGCGATATCGAGCTCGGCGTGCATGACGAGGTCCCTGCTCTCGGGCGTGAGGGGGAAGCCCGGGTCGGGCGGCATGTCGCCGAACGTCATGATGCGCGGTTCGGGAGCCCCGAATGCCTTGGCGTAGAATGCGAGCGCCTCGCGGCAGTTCCCGGCGAAATTGACGTAAGCCTGGATGGCCATGGATCACCTCCGACGGCGCGGACGCGCCGTCTTCCGGAAAGGGTCGCGCCTCGGGGCGGAATGGTCAAGTCTTTCAGTCAGGATTAGGGATGGCCGATCCGGGAACGGACGGCGCCGCGCTTGCGGAAGCGGCGGGAAGGTCGAAGAGCTCGCGGCATCCGACCGCGAACGGGGAGCCGCCGTCGGGGGCGGCGAGGACGCGGCTCTCCACGCGGCCGTCCGCCAGGAAGAGTTCGCCGTCGCCGTAGCGGCCGCCCTCGAGGACGTAGCGCCGGACGCAGCGCAGGCCCGGGTCGACGGTCCAGTACTCGCGCACCCCGCTTCGCTCGTAGAGCCAGTATTTCTGGCGTTGGTCCTTTGCGGACGTCCACGGCGAGAGCACCTCGACCGCGAGGTCCGGCGCGCCCCGCACGAAGTCGTCGCGGAGCTTCGAGGCGTCGCACACGACAGACAGGTCGGGCTGGACCACCGAGTCGACCTCGTCGTCGGCCTCGTCGCCGCGGGGCAGGAGCACGTCGGCCGGCGCGATGATGGCTTCGCAGCGCAGGCCATGTTCCTCGAGCCAGGCCCTGATCCGGAAATAGAGGGTGCCGACGATGCGCTGGTGCGCGAGGCTCGGGGCCGCCCTCATGTCGCAGGCCTCGCCGTCGATGAGCTCCCAGCGCTCGTCCTCGGGCCAGGTCCGGTAATGGCGGTACGTCCAGCGCGTACCCAGGTCGACAGCGGGATCTCCCACACGCATGCCTCCAGTATACGGTATGGCCCGTACACCGTCGACGGACGGCGCCGCGCTTGCGGAAGCCGGCGCGCGCCTTGCGCCTGGTGTCGTTCGCGTGGCGGCGGGGAAGCGGGGGCCCGGGGGAGAAGGGGCGCCGCGACTACCGTCGCGAAGTCCCGTCGCCCCCGGTCAGTCCCCGAAGAGCATCGAGTAGTACCGGTCGATCTTCGCCCCGAGCTCGGCGATGCCGAAGTTGCGGGCCTCGCGGACGGTCTCGCGGCCTTCGAAGAAGACGAGCACCGCGGGCACGGCGAAGACCGAGAGCTGTCCGGCGGCCTCGGGCACGGCGGCGGCGTCCAGATAGCGGACGGCCATGCGGGGGAAGTGCTCCCGCGCGAGGGCGAGCACCTTCGGCTTCATCGAGGCGCAGACGCCGCAGCTCGGCGTGGAGACGTAGACGAGGAGGGCTTTCTCCGAAGCGACGAGACCCTGGAGTTCGGCCCGGGAGCCCAGCGGCTGCATGCTTTCCATATATTCAATTTTACCGGAAAGGATCCGGGTTGTCGCGGGTTCGCGAGCAAAGGCCAGGCGCCTTTGGGGACAGAGCTCGCGCTTTTGGGGACTGACTACGCGCCTTTGGGGACAGAGCGGCGACGCAAGCCCGCGTTGACCGCCGCGAAAGCCCCGGTCTATCATCGGGCGCCGGGCGGGGACGGAACCGCCGCGCAATCCAGACGCCGGAGCCCCGATGCCCTCTTCGCCGACAGATCGCACCCGGAACCGCGCCGTGGCCGGGCTCGCGGGCCTCGCCCTGTGCGCGCTCGCCTCGACCTCGGCGCCGCGCGATTCGGCCGCGCTCGCGGCGCTCGGCCGGCTGCTGCGCGGGGACGCGGGCATCGGGGTCGCTTCCGCGGGGGGCTACGCCCTGTCGGCGCTGGAACTGGTCCTTGCGGTCGCGGGAGCGGGCGGCCTCGTCGCGCTGATAGTCTGGCGCGCCCTGTTGACGGCCCGCATGAAGGACGGGGCTCCGCCAGCCCGGGAAAAACCGAAGGAAAAGGGCGGCGCCTTCGCCCTCGCGGTCCTCGTCATATTCCTGGCGACTTCGTTCTACGCGCTGTTCCGCGCGGTGCCCGTCATCGACGGCAGCTTCGAGCGTTCCGGAGCCAAAACCGGCGAGGGACGGAACGGGGCGCCGGCTTCCCAGGCGGTTTCGAGCTGGGACGGGGTCGAAGGCGAGAGCGTCGAGGGCGATGACGGGCGCACGGGCGGGGCGGTCGCCATCGCGATCATTCTGAGCTTCGCGGCGGCAGGCGCCCTGCTCCTGCGCGGGCGCAAGAAGATAGCGGCTCCACCCTCCGAGGAGCCGGTCGAGGACGCGCCGCCCGAACCCGGGAAGATCGCGGAGCTCGCGAGGACGCTCGAGCGGGGCGGCTCGGCGCGCGAGTCCATCATCGCCTGCTACGCTTCGATGTGCGCGCTGTATGGCGAGGCCGCGCGCGGAGAGCGCGGCGGACGGGCGCTGACCGCGCGCGAGTTCGCTGCCCTGCTCGGGCGGAAAGGCGTCGCCCGGCCCGAGGTCTCGGCCCTGACGGCGGTGTTCGAGAAGGCGCGCTACTCGGGGGAGCCCTGCGGCGAAGCCGAACGGCGCGAGGCCCTCGCCGCCCTCGAGGCCATCGAACGCGGCGCACGCGCCGACGCCGGAGCGGAGGGTCGCGATGCCTGAGCCATCCGTCGGCTTCCTGGTCCCGGCGCTCGCGCGCTGGGGACTGGGCTTCGCCATATTCGCGCTGGCGCTCGGCACGCTCGGCTCAGGCCTGGCCGGGCGGCGCGCGCGGATCCGGGCGAAATGCGGAGCGCCGGCGCCGGCCGCCCCATCCCGCGAATCCGTCGCCGCCCTGGCCGCCCTCGTCCGGGAAGCCCGGCGGAGCGGCTACTATCGCGACAAGCTGGTCGCGCGCTGCCGGAAGCTCGCGGCCGGCGCCGTCAACCTGGCCTCAGGCCGGCGCTGCGAACCGAACGTCAACGCCCTCGTCGCCGACGGCTCGATCGACGACGAGGAACTGCTCGACTTCCTTTGCGAGGAACACCTCGTGTCCGCCCCCCGCGGCGCTCCGGCGCGGCGGACGGACGAAGGCTTCGCGCGCCGACTCGAGGCCGCGATCGACGCGATAGAAATCCTGCCGGAAGCGCGAACGCGCCCCCGCGCCGGAAACGCGAAAGGTGGAACGGAACCATGAACAAGGATGAAATGATGCCCGGCCGCGACGCGGCAGCGCCCCTGGGCCCCGCCGACGCGGCGAAAACCTGCGCGCTGATCCTCGACGAGGTGTCGAAGGCCGTGGTCGGCAAGCGGCCCTTCCTCGAGCGCCTGCTCGCCGCCGCCATCGCGGGCGGCCACGTGCTCGTCGAGGACAACCCGGGACTGGCCAAGACCCTCGCGGCGCGCAGCTTCGCGCGCTCGTTCTCGAGCTCGTTCAAGCGCATCCAGTTCACGCCCGACCTGCTGCCGGCGGACATCACCGGCGCCTTCGTGCTGGACCGCTCGACGGGAGGCCTCAAGCTGGTCGAGGGACCGATCTTCGCCAACTTCGTGCTGGCCGACGAGATCAACCGCGCGCCCCCGAAAACCCAGTCGGCCCTGCTCGAGGCCATGGAGGAGCGGCAAGCCACGCTCGAGGGTCAGACCCTGGCCCTGCCCGCGCCCTTCATGGTCATCGCGACGCAGAACCCCATCGAGTACGAGGGCACCTTTCCCCTTCCGGAAGCCCAGCTCGACCGCTTCCTCCTCAAGCTGTCGATCGGCTACCCGGACCGCGAGGAGGAACTCGAGCTGGTCGCGCGGCGGGCGGCTCGGGCTACCGAGGATCCGGAAATCCGGCCCGTCTGCGACGGGTCCGACCTGCTCGCCCTCCGCGAGGCCGCCGGACGCGTGCACATCGACCGGGACGTGATGGCGTACGCGGTGGACCTGGCCCGCGCGACGCGCGAATCGCGCCGGGCCGCCGTCGGCGCGAGCCCGCGCGCGTCCCTGGCCCTGCTCAAGCTGTCGCGCGCGCGCGCCCTCATGGAAGGCCGGTCCTTCGTGCTGCCGGACGACGTCAAGTGGTGCGCCTTCGAGGCGCTCGTCCACCGCGTCGTCCTCAAGCCCGAGGTCTGGGCCAACGAGACCCGGGTCGGCGAGGTGGTCGAGGACGCGCTGGCCTCGGTGCCGGTGCCCAAGGTCGAGGCGCGTTGAGCCTTCCGCGCGCCCTGGCGCTCTCCCTCGCGCTCGCGCTGGCGGGCCTCGGCGCGCTGGGCGGCGAGGGCGCCTGGTTCGCGGCGGCCCTGCCCCTGGCGGCCTGGGCGCTCGCGGGCGAATTCGTCGCGCCGCCCCGGATCTCGCTCGAGGCGGAACGGACCCTTTCGGAGACCTTCGCGGATTCGGGCGCCCCGGTCGAAATCTCGGTGAACGTCCGGAACCGCGGGCCGCGGCTCGAGGCG